>NZ_JAWOBM010000031.1:0-4392 GCF_046498025.1 Halorubrum sp. | reverse complement strand
GTGTCTTCTGCTTGGAATCGGGGAATCCCGATATTGTCCGATTAGGTGGGCGGGCAGGCCGCCTCGGCTAGCTATCCGTATGAATTATACGTCCTTAAAAACATCCCCCAGAAACATCAAATCTCTCATGGCACCGTTGTCGGATTCATCCCCGCGCTGAAGCGCGAGGCTTTCTCCTCGATTCCCCGTAAAAAAAGCGAGACGACCGGTCTCGTTCCGCGATTCGCTCCGCGGTCAGTCGTCGCTCTCGGCCGTCGGGGGCTCCTCCGGTTCTCCGTCGTCTCCCTCGTCCGTGGCCGTTATCGGGTCGCGCTCCTCGTCGGTGAAGCCCGCGGACTCCTCGTGGCGGGCCTCCGCCTCGGGGTCGAAGCGCGCCTCGATGTCCTGATACCGCGGGACGAACGAGAGCTCGTGGTGGCTCTCCGTCTCGTGACCGAGGTACCGGTCCTCTAAGTCGAACTGGGCCTGCTCGTCGTTCTCCGCGATGTTCTGCATGTCCTCGTACACCGCATGGGCGCCCGAGTGCAGCCCGTAGAGGGTGATGAAGATGTACTGGTAGCCGAGGTCGCCCAGCTCTTCGAACGTCAGCGGGTCCTCCTGCTCGCTCCACGCGAACGACGAGGAGTAGTTGAACGCCAGGTCGAGGTCGGGGTGGGTCTCGTGGATGGTCTCCGCGTACCTGACCGCGTCCTCGCGGGACGGGTCGGGCATCTCCGGCCAGACGAGGTCGACGCCGGCGTCGGCGTAGATTCGGCCGCGTTCGAGGTGTTCCTCCCAGTCGCCGTTGGCGGAGCCGTACGCGTCGGTCCGCGCGATGACGACCGTGTCCTCGCTCTGCTTGGCGTCGACGGCAGCCTCGAAGCGCGACCGCGCCTGCTCGCGGGAGACGATCTGCTTGCCCGCGATGTGGCCGCACCGCTTCGGCGAGGTCTGGTCCTCGATGTGGACGGCGGCGACGCCGGCCTTCTCGTACTCGCGGACCGCGCGGCGGACGTTGTGGACGCCGCCGTATCCGGTGTCGCAGTCGGCGATCACCGGGAGGTTCGTCGCCTCGACCATCCGCTTCGCGTTCTCGACCATCTCGGTCATGGTGACCATCTCCAAGTCGGGGAAGCCGAACTGGCCGAGCACGGTGGAGTAGCCGCTCATGTAGGCGGCGTCGACTCCCGCCATCTCCGCGAGGCGGGCGTCGAGCGCGTGGTAGATCCCGGGCGCGAACGTGTAGTCCTGCTCCGCGAACAGCTCGCGGAGCTTCCGGCCGGCCGGGTTGTCGATATCTCTCGTGAAGACGTCGTCGTCGAGTTCGTTCGGGTGCATAGGAGTCACTCCGTGGTGGCGTCGTCGGTGGGATGCTGCGTCGTCGGTCGGTCCGTCGTCAGCCGGGCGGGTGTCCGCTGGTCGATCGCGGCCCCGTCCGCCGTGCGCCGCTCGGTCGCGGCGTGCGTGAAGGTCGTCGGGTCGGGTCGGGGTCCGGCGCCGGTCCCGGACAGCGGGACGGCGTTCATCGCGAGCCCCCGTCGGTGCGCGGGCGGCGAGTCGGACGCAGGTCCGGGACGAGCGGCGCGTCGCGCTCCGCGTCGGTCGGCGGCGGGCTCGGACGGCGGGGCGTCTCGAACCGCTCGGTCGCCGATCGCTCTGTCGCGTCGGCCCGCATCGGCGGGACGAGCGGTGCGCCGGCTTCCTCGGTGATCGGCGTTCGGCCGGGGATCCGTCGGGGAGAAGTGTCGGGGGCCGTCCGCGGATCGCTCGACGGTCGGCCGGTGTCAGCCGGCGCGCGTTCGGTATCGGTCGACGTGCGGCCGGTATCGGTCGACGTGCGGCCGGCGTCGGTTGTCGATCGGTCGTCGGTGGTCGTCTGTCGGTTCGTCTCGGTCGTCGTGGGTTCGTCAGGTGTCGTCATCGAGTCGTGTGGGCGGTTGCGGCGGTCGTCTGGTGATCGGTCGGTCGGCGGCTCGTGCTGCTGCGTGTCCGCGTACGGATACTGACATTGCACTCGGTTCGTCCGAGGCACTGGTAATAAACATAATGATTGATAATGATAATATTAGTTAATCTGTTTTACCTGTTTAAATGGTTCGTGGTACCACGGGACATGATCTGGAACGAGCGGGGCGGCTGCCAACGCGGACGGCGGGCGGCAGACCGATCCCTTCTAAGCGCTTCCGGCACGTGTGTCTCGCCCGTGAACGAGCGCGACGCGCTTCGCCGGCTCGCCGACGACCTCCCGCACGCGGGCGACGACGCGGCCGTCGTCGGCGACACCGTCATCACGACCGACATGCTCCACGAGCGCACCGACTTCCCGCCGGGGACGACGCGGTACACCGCGGGGTGGCGCGCGGTCGGCGCGTCGCTCTCCGACGTGGCGGCGATGGGCGCGACCGCGACCGCCGCGGTCGCCGTCTACGCCGACGCCGCCTTCGATCCGGACGCGCTCGACCGGTTCGTCGCGGGCGCGGTCGACGTCTGCGACGCGGTCGGCGCCGAGTACGTGGGCGGCGACCTCGACGAACACGACGAGTTCACGACCGCGTCGACCGCGATCGGCGACGTCGCCGACGCCGGACCGGTGACGCGAGCCGGCGCGACCGCCGGCGACGCGCTCTGCGTCACCGGCGAGTGGGGCCGGTCGGCGGCCGCGCTCCGACTGTTCGACCGCGGCGACGAGGCGTCGGTCGAGCGCGCCAACGACCTCTTCCGGTTCACGCCCCGCGTCGCCGACGGGGTCGCGCTCGCCGGGCGCGCGGCCGCGATGATGGACTCCTCGGACGGGCTCGCCCGGTCGCTCCACCAGCTCGCGGAGGCGAGCGAGGTGGGATTCGCGCTCGACCGCGACCGACTCCCCGTCCACCCCGCGGTCGAGGCGGTCGCCGAGGGGGCGACCGACCGGTTCGAGCTGGCGGCGCACTTCGGCGAGGACTTCGAACTCGTCTGTGCGGTCCCCGGATCGGCCCTCGAGGACGCCCGCGAGGCCTGTCCCGGCGGACTCGTTCGGGTCGGAACCGTCGTCGACGCCGCGGACGGAGTGACCGCCGACGGCGACCCCCTCCCCGACCGCGGCTACACCCACGGGTAGCGTATGGGGCGGCCGATCCCCCGGTTCTTACTGACCGGGCCCCCTCGTGGCGACCATGCCGACCGAGACGGAGCGGATGCTGGCGGGAGAACTCTACGACCCGACCGATCCGACGCTCGCCGCCGACCGCGAGCGCGCCCGCGACCTCGCGCGGCGGTACAACGAGACGACCGGGGCCGAGGAGAGCCGGCGAAAGGCGCTCCTCCGCGAGCTGTTCGACGCGGTCGGCGAGGACCCGGCCGTCCTGCCGTCCGTCCGCTGTGACTACGGCTACAACGTCGCCGTCGGCGACGGCTTCTTCGCGAACTACGGCTGCGTCTTCCTTGACGCGAACTCGGTCGCCTTCGGCGACCGCTGCCTGCTCGGTCCCGGCGTCCACGTCTACACGCCGACGCACCCGGTCGACCCCGCCGAGCGCGCGACGGGGCGCGAGCGCGCCGAGCCGGTGACCGTCGGAGACGACGTCTGGATCGGCGGACGCGCCGTGCTCAACCCCGGCGTGACGGTCGGCGACGCCGCGGTGATCGCCTCCGGCGCGGTCGTCGCGGAGGACGTGCCGGCGCGCACCGTGGTCGGCGGGAACCCGGCGCGGGTGATCCGGGAGATCGAGTAGGCGGCTCCCGATAGGTTCGCTAGCGTTTCAGCGGGTCTCGAAGCGCTCCACCCCTGCCCGTGCAACCTCCATGTCTTCGTCGACGCTGCCACCGGAGACGCCAACCCCGCCGACGACGGTGCCGTCGTCGTGTTTAACTGGGAACCCGCCACCGAAGGTGACGATTCGCCCGCCGTTTGTGTTTCCGATCCCGTACAGCGACTCGCCCGGCTGTGACTCCCCGTGGATCGTTTCGGTGTCCAACTTCAGCGACACCGCGGAGTACGCCTTATTCTGGGCGATGTCGATGCTCCCGATTAGCGCATCGTCCATCCGGTGAAACCCCACGAGATTCGCACCGTCGTCCATCACCGCGATACACATCGGCACGTCGATCGCCGCGGCCTCCTCCTCCGCGGCTGCAATGATCTCCTTAGCGACGTCTAATGTTACCTCTGTCATACTGTGTGTGCTCCGTCTACTTGCTCCCGCGGAAATATAATAAATTAACATGATACAATTCGCGTTGAGGATTGACATCCTCCCCGCGCTGAAGCGCGAGGATTCCCACGGCACCGCACCGCTGGGTTGGGATGTTTAAGATTCGTAGCTACCGCAGTGGGCGGCTACTGGCTGTGCCAATCAGCCGTTACTCTTATCCCGGCATGGGATTCAGAGATACGTTTTGACTGCACCCCGATTCCGACACAGAAGGAGTGTCTTC
>NZ_JAWOBM010000051.1:0-12043 GCF_046498025.1 Halorubrum sp. | reverse complement strand
CGGTATGTTGATCTACAACTCAGGGGATACCGAAGAGGGAGATGGCATCGGATTACCTATAGACGAGTTATCCAAGGAGTATTCCAAATCAGATTTGATCAAGGGTGTCGCTGGGATCACTGTACTTTCTTACGTTCTAGGGATGAGTAAAGACGAGTTAAAAAAGGTCATAGAAAAAGAGTACTATAGGGGAGTTAAAGAGAACATTTCCTTCGCTGAAAAGATATACGATGCTGTTGAAGAGAAGATAGATAAGAAGTTCGATTTAGATGAGGGGAAACATAGCCTTCCAGTGTTCAGCGGGAACCAGTCACTCTCTTTAGGTGCTTCAGCGGCAGGCTTGGATATGTACATCGGTTACCACGTTCGCCGCGTCCCTCGCATGCGCTCCTCGCGGTCGCCGAGGGCGACCGCTCGGAGGCACGCGCCACCGCAGATCGGTTTATATATGATGGCGCGATCGGGACCGCACGTGACGCTATTCCACGCGCTCGCGGGCCGCGGCGATCAGCATCGGCAGCATCACGGTCGCGTCGCCGTAGACGGAAGCGTTACGCGCGTCCTTCTCCAGTTTCCCCCACGACCGAGCCTCCTCGAGGGTCGCGCCGGAGAGCCCGCCGGTCGCCTCCGGGTCCATCGTGATCTGGACCGCGTAGTCGTAGGCTCGGGGGGTGACGAGCATCGTCTGGAGCGTGAAGTTCTTCGGGACGCCGCCGCCGACGAGCAGGCAGCCCGCGTCGTCGGCCTCGAACGCGAGGTCGGTGAGCTCCGTCATGTCGTCGAGGGCGTCGAGCGTGAAGTCGGCCGTCTGCGCGTACATCCACGCCTGTAACCCGAGCACGGAGTCCTGCACCGCGGGACAGTAGACGGGCACGTCGCACTCGGAGGCCGCGGCGGCGACGCCGGGGTCCTCGGCCACGTCGTCGCGCTCGTTGACCGCGGCGTTCGCGCGACCGAGCTCCCGCGTGAGGTCGGCGATGGAGACGACGCCGTCGCCGGACGCGTCGCGGTCGCCGTCGGGGTCGGGATCGGCTTCGAGCGCCGGAAACACCTCCTCCCGGAGGTGGCCCTCGAAGGCGGCGAAGTGCTCCTGCGGCAGGTAGACGTTGTAGATGCGGTCGACGCCCTCGTCGCGGAGCCCCTCGTCGTGCTCGCGGAGGCTCTTCTCCGGGTCGTGGGTCCGACCGTGGTGGTGTTTCCCGCCGATAGCCTCGATCGCGTCGTGGGTGAGGTTCGCTCCGGTGGTCACCAGGGCGTCGACGTAGCCGTCGCGGATCAGGTCGGAGACGATTCGCCGCATCCCGGCGGGGACCATCGCGCCGGCGAGCGAGAGGAAGACGGTGCAGTCCTCGTTCGCGAACATCTCCGCGAGCACGTCGCCCGCCTCGTTGACAGACGCCGCGCCTATCCCGGCGTCGCCGTACCCCTCGACGAGCTGGCCGACGGTCATGCCGGCCGTCGCGCGCGTGTGTCCGACCGGGTCCTCGTGGAACTCCTCGCGGTGCGGATCGTCGTGCACCTCCTCCTCGCGCTCGCCGTCGTGCGCCTCCTCCTCGTGCTCGTCGCTGTCGCTCATATCGAACGATGCGGCGGGTGACCGTTTGAAACGACCGATCTACCGTCCGTGCGACCCGCCGCTCACCGGCGGGAACAGCGCCAGTTCGTCGCCCGTCTCCAGCGTCGTCGCCAACCCGTCGTCGTGGTGGACGCTCCGACCGTTCCGGAGGACGTTGATGTGGTCGGCCACCGTCCCGTCGTCGAGCACGCGCTCCCGGAGGTCGGGGTGCGCGTCGAGCAGGGCGTCGAGCGCGTCTCCGACCGTGTCGCCCGGCGACGCCTCCACCTCGACGACCCGGTCGCCGGCGATCTCCGCGAGGTCCGCGAACAGCTTCCACTCCATACGTTGGCCCCGCACGGACGCCTCAAGAGCGTTACGTCCCGCCGTCGGCTCCCGATTCCGCTCCGTCGGCCGGTTCGGCTCCGACGTCGGTGCGGTCGCTCTCACCGGCGGCGTCGGCCTCGAACCGACGGAGCGCGTCGGGGCGTCCGACGAGGTACACCAGGTCGCCCGCGTCGAAGGCGTACGCGCGCGGCGGAATGGGCTGGACGGACCCGTCTCGGGGTCTGACGGCGGCGACGACGACCGGCACGTCTCCGACGGTGCTCCCGGCGAGGGCGCTTCCGGCGTCGACGGTGATCGCCGCCATCGTCTCGTCGGCGGTCCGGAGCAGCGAGGCGAACTCCCGGTCGGACTGCGGCTCCGTCGGCAGCGTCACGAGGCGGTAGGACTCCTCGTCGACGAGGGCCTCCGCGTCGGACTCGTCGAGCGCCACGGTCGCCGCGTCGCCGGCGACGCCGCGGAGCTCGCCGGTCGCGACGCGCTTCGGCTCCGGATCGGTCCGCCACAGCTGGACCACGTCGCCGGCGGTCGCGTTGTTCGGCGGGTCTGCGGCCACGGCGACGGCGGCGGACCCGGGCGCGAGCGTCGGTCCGAGCCCGGCCGCGCGGGAGCCGACCGCGAAGTACCCGAGCCCCCCGTCGTCGGTGACGTCGACGTCGACGTACCCGACGCCGTAGTCGTTTTTCACCCGGGAGACGAGCCGCTCGCGGAGCTCCTCGCCGGAGAGCTTCCGCGCGAACAGCAGGGTCCGATCGGCCATCTCGGCCTTCTTTTCGGGTGACACCGGGTCGTAGGTGTCCATGTCTCTGATCTCCTCGGCCGGCGGGAGCGTGACCGTCGTGAACCGCCCGACCGCACGGACGATTCCGCTCAGTTCGCCCTCCAGCTGGCTGGCGGCCGAGAGCGCGAACACGTCGACCGCGAGCCGGTCGCCGAGGTACCGGCCGACCGGGGCGGTGACCGCCGCGACGCCGATAGAGACGACGTTGAAGAAGACGCTCTCCGGTTCGAGCAGCGACGGGCTGTCGCCGACCGCGACCGCGCCGAGCGAGGTCGTGTTGAGGTATAGCGCCACGACGGAGACGCCGAGCAGGAGGGTGACTCCCTCGGGGACCTCGTCGCGGAAGTACCACCGATACGTCAGCGCCGCCGCCCCGGCGACGAGGGCGGAGAGGACCGCGAAGGTGGCGAGCGCGGCCACCGCCTGCCGCGGCCGATCGAAGCCGACGTCCGCGGCGGCCGCGACGACGGCGTGGGGCACGGCGACGTGGGTCGCGGTGGCGGCGTGGGACGCGACGGCGGCGAGGTGGTGCCAGAGTCCACCCGCATCGACGGCGGTCGCTGCGGCCGTCGCCGCGGTCATCGGGCGGCCTCCGCGAACCGGTCGAGCGCGTCGCGGCTCCCGACGACGAACAGCTCGTCTTCGGCCGACAGGCGCTGTGACCCGCCCGGCGTGATCGTCCACTCGTCGTGGCGCGCCGCGAGGACGGCGACGTCGTAGGCCTCTCGGACGCCGACCTCGCCGATCGTGTGGCCGTCGAGGGGACCGCCCGGGACGACGGACACCTTGCGGAACCGCTTTCCAGCGCGCCGAAGCAGCGTCGTGAGTTCGTACTCTCGCCGCGTCCCGCGAGAGAGTACCAGAACGCGTCCGCGACCCGCGCGTAGGAGCGCTGCCGCCTCCGTCCGTTCGACCGCGACCGTCAGCCGCCCCTCCCCGCCGGTCGTCGTCGGCGCGTTCGTCGCCGGCGGAACCGGGGGCGCCTCGCCGCCGTCGGTTCTGGCGTCGCCGTCGCCGCGCGCCTCGGCGTCGCTCCGTCCGGTCCCGGGCGGGTCGCCGCCCGCTTTCCCGGTCTCGCCGTCGGGGGACTTCCCCGCGCCGGGTTCCGGCTGCCCGCTCGTGCGGGCGGCCAGCACCGTCCCGTCCACGGCGAGGTCGGGAGCCATCACGCGCACGACGTCACCGCGGGCGATCCCGGTCGGGAGGAGCGCCGGTACCGACACCGCGCGCTTTCCGTTCGGAACCCGCTTGGAGAGCGCCCCGGTCGGTGGCGCCGCGGCCACGGTCGCGTTGGCCCGCTCGTCGATCCGCACGGCGACGTCGGCCAGGTCGAACTCGGTGCGGAGCCGCTCGGCGAACCGGTCCTCCAGCTCGACGAGCGGGAGGTGGGCCGGGAACGTCCACTCCCCGTCGACGATCGCTCGGCGGGTCTCGGCCGGCAGCGGCGGATACCCCTCCATGTCGCTCACTTCCCCCGTGACCTCCACGGTCGCTCGTCCGCGGCCGCCGACCAGCTCGACGACGTCGGTCGAGAGGGTGCGGTCGCGGAGCTGCTGGAGCGAGAGCCGTTTCGGGACGGTGGCACCGAGCTTGTCGCCCTGCGCGTGCGCGTACAGCGAGAGCATAAGGATGACCACGATCGCCGTGAGGATCGCCGGCGCGCGCTCCGACGACCGGATCGTCTCGTCGTTGAGCGCCAGGAGCCCCCCGTTTATCCCGGCGAGCGCGAGCGCGAGGACGACGACCCCCAGTCCGGGTATCGTCACCCCGGTGACGTACTTGAACACGAATCCGAGCACCCCGGAGACCAGGGCGGGAAGGATCCCCGTGATGACCCCGAGGTAGATCCCGAAGACGATCTCGACGGGCAGCGTCATACGCCCCACACTCGGCGGTGTGTTTAAACCGCTGTCGACAGGCGGCGCCGGGTCTCGCTCGCGGGGTTTAAGTCGGCCCTCGCAATCGAATCGGTATGGAGCTGACCCGCGAGTGGGTGACCGTGCGGGCGTCCATCGCCCTGACGTTCGCGGTCGCGATCCTGTCGATCCTCGCGGGGCTCGCCCAGATCGGCGGGCTGGGCGTCGACGGGCCGCTCGCCCTCTACGTCCCCGACGTCGTCCGGCAGACGGTCGGGTTCACGGGCACGATCACCGGCTTTTCGATGCTGGGCAGCGGGTTCGCGCTGAAGAACGGGTACCGCGCCGGCTGGTACTCGACCGCCGTGTTGCTCCCCTTGACCGCGATACAGGGGATGATGCAGGCGTCGGTGCTGTCGTTCCCGCTGGTAGCGCTGTCGGTCCTGACGGTGCCCTCGCTCCTCTTCACCCGCGGGCGGTTCGACAGGCGGTTCTCCCCGTCGCCGACGCAGCTGGCGGCGGGCGCCGCGCTCGTGACCGCCATCTCGTACGGAACGGTCGGCACGTACGCGCTCCGCGACCAGTTCGCCGGGGTGGAGACGATCGTCGACGCCTTCTATTTCACCGTCGTCACCGCCTCCACGGTCGGCTACGGAGACATCACCCCCGAACCCGGCGCGGCCGCCGACATCGCGCAGCTGTTCGTGCTCTCCTCGCTCGTGATGAACGTCGCCGCCTTCGCGGTGGCACTCGGGGTCCTCCTCACGCCCGCCATCGAGGCCCAGCTCTCCAAGGCGCTCGGAAAGATGACTGACAGACAGATCGACCTCCTCGACGACCACGTCCTCGTGCTCGGCTACGGGGACCTGACGGAACCGATACTCGAAGAACTCGCCGCCCGCGACGGCGTCCAGTACGCCGTGGTGACGCCCGACGAGACGGCCGCTCGGCGGCTCGCCGACCGCGACATCCCGGTGTACACTGCGGACCCCAGCGACGTGGAGCCGCTTCAGCGGGTCAACCTCGACGGCGCTCGCGCGGTCGTCGCCGCGACCGAGGACGACGCGCGGGACGCGCTCGCCATCCTCACCGCCCGCCAGCTCAACCCCCACGTGCGGATCGTCGCCGCGGTGACTCAGCGAGAGAACATCGACAAGCTCCGCCGGGCCGGCGCGGATCAGGTGATCTCGCCGTCGACGCTCGGGGGACACATCCTCGTCGACTGCGCGTTCGGCGCGGACAGCGAGGACGCGACGACCGACCTGCTTGGCGACGCGATCGACGACGTGGAGGACCTCGACGACCCGGCCTGACTCCCGGGTTTTCCCCGCTCCCGCTGGTGCAGCGGCTGCGTCGCTCCCGCTGGTGCAGCGGCTGCGTCGCTCCCGCTGGTGCAGCGGCTGCGTCGCCCCTTCAGCGACTCTGTCGGCCCTTCGTCTGCCGGTAGTCCCGGCTCAACACGTTCTCGCGCATGTGTTCGCGGAAGGCGTCGGCCTCGGCGTCGGTCATCTCGGCGGGCTCTTTCATTGGGACCAGCTCGAACCCGCGCCCGCGGATCGTCGTCGCGTGTTCGGCGTCGAGGTCGAAGGAGTCGGGCCGCCGCGTCGTGTACTCGAGCGCGAGCTCGCGGAGCGGGCGCTCCCCGACGGGGACGATGATCTGGGGGTTGATCATCCGGACCTCCGCGTTGAGGAACGGCTCGCAGGTGTCGACCTCGCGGTCGGTCGGCTCGCGGTCCGGATGCCGACAGCGCGTCAGGCTGGTGAAAAAGACGTTCTGGACGTCCGGCTCCGTCGCGTCCGGCGGCGATCGGACGAACCCCAGGTCGGCGAAGATCGACTGGACCCGCTCGCCCCCGTCCGCCCCCGTGAATGGCACGCCGTTCGCTTCGGCGGCGGCCGTCGGCGCGGTCCCCACGACGAGGAACTCGGCGCCGACGTCGCCGTACCCGTGGACGACGCGCTCGCGCTCGTCGCACAGTCCGGGACAGTTCTCGCACGCCGTGTCCATCCCGAACGGGTTCCTGAACTCCTGTTGATTCGCGTCCACGTACCTACTGCGTCCTCCGAGCCCCTAAACGCTCCGCTGGCGGGGTCGGGCGTCGGCGTCGAGAACGGCCTCGTCGGTCGCGGGTCAGTTTAGGGCGTAGGTGTCGCCGTCGCAGTCGACCATGCCCTCGCGCTTGAGGGTCTTCAGGATACTGTACAGCGAGATCTTCTTCATGCCGAGCGACTCGCCCATCTCCGAGACGGTGGCGGTACCTTTCGTCGTCAGATACAGGTACACGAGCTTCGCGCGGGGAGACTGCAGCTCCGGCGGCAGGGCCGGCGCCGCGGGACGTGCGGTCTCTGTCTCTATCATCTTGATCGGAGCGACGGGTTCGACAATAATAAACCCCCTTTTCAACGATCGTCGAAACACGCGACACCGACGACAGATCGCCGAACGCCGTCGAAACGACGGAGTGCCGACGGCGTCGTCCTCGATCGTCGGCCGGGAGGGCGGCCGAGCGCGCCTGTCTTTTCGACCGACGACGGATAGGAGACCGTGAACGATCCGGAACGATCGTGTCGGTCCCGGCGGTTCAGTACGAGCGGCTCTTCGGCTCGTACGTCTTGTCCTCGCCCTCGAGGATCGCCGGCTTGTACCAGAGTTCGGGCTCGCCGTCGTTCCACGAGACGAGCGTGTGTTTCAGCCAGTTCGCGTCTTTCCGCTCCTGGTGTTCCTTACGCCAGTGAGCGCCGCGGAACTCTTCGCGAGCGAGCGCGCCCATCGTGAGCGCCTCCGCGATGTCGAGGATGTTCCGCGTCTCCATCGTGTGGATGAGGTCGGTGTTGAACGTCCGGGACGGGTCGGAGACGGCGACGTCCTTGTACGCCTCGCGAGCCTCGCGGAGGTCGACGAGTGTCTCTTCGAGCCGACCCTCCTCGCGGAACACGTTGACGTTGGCGGTCATCGTCCGTTGGACCTCCGAGCGGATCTCGGCGTGGTTGCGGCCTCTCCGCGAGAGCAGCGCGTCGACCCGGTCTTTTGCGCGCTCGACGGCGGTGCCGAGCACGCCCTCGGCGTCCGCCGCCACCGCGCCGCCGTCGGCAGCGGCCGGACCACGACCGCCCGTCTCGCCGACTTCGACGTCGAACTCGTAGTCCGCGGGCTCCCACTCGCCCTCCTTGCCGGTCGGGATCTCGGCCTCGCCCATGTCCTCGCCGGCGGCGTGGCGGCCGGCGCGCTTGCCGAAGACGATGAGCTCCGGGAGGGCGTTGCCGCCGAGACGGTTCGCGCCGTGGACCGACGCACAGGCGCACTCGCCCGCGGCGTACAGCCCGCCGATGACGGTCTCGCCGAACTCGTTGGTTTCGATGCCGCCCATCGCGTAGTGCTGACCCGGCTTGACCGGCATCGGCTCCGTGAGCCCGTCGGCGCCCTCGAAGTCCTCCGCGAGGTGGAGGATGTTCTCCAGCCGATCGAGGATGCGTTCCTCGCCGAGGTGGCGCATGTCGAGGTGGACGTACTCGTCCTCGATGCCGCGCCCCTCGTTGACCTCGGTCAGCTCGGCGCGCGAGACGACGTCCCGGGAGGCCAGCTCGCCGTCGTTGTTCGCGTAGCCGTGCTCGAACATGAACCGCTCGCCCTTGCGGTTGTAGAGGATCCCGCCCTCGCCGCGGACGCCCTCCGAGATCAGGACGCCCGTCGACGGCAGCGTCGTCGGGTGGAACTGGATGAACTCCATGTCTTCCATCGGGACGCCCGCGCGGTACGCCATCGCGACGCCGTCGCCGGTGTTCGCGACCGCGTTCGTGGTGTGGTCGAACACCTGACCCATCCCGCCCGTCGCGAGGATGACGCCGTTCTTCGCGCGGAAGCCGCTGACCTCGCCGCTCTGGATGTCGTAGGCGACGACGCCGTGACAGGTGCGGTCGGCCGGGTCCTCCTCGTCGGTGACGGCGAGGTCCATCACGTGCCACTCGTCGTACACCGTGATCCCGCGTTTGACCACCTGCTCGTACATCGTGTGGAGCATCTGGTGACCCGTCTCGGCGCCGGCGTACGTCGTTCGGGGGAACGAGAGGCCGCCGAACGGTCGCTGCGAGACGCGGCCGTCCTCCTCTCGGGAGAACGGCATCCCCCAGTGTTCGAGCTGGATGACCTCCTCCGGGCTCTCCCGACAGAGGGCCTCGACCGCCGGCGCGTCGCCGAGGTAGTCCGACCCCTTCATCGTGTCGTACGCGTGGTCCTGCCAGGAGTCGCCGTCACGCAGCGCCGCGTTGATGCCGCCCTCGGCCGCGCCCGTGTGCGAGCGGACCGGGTGGAGTTTCGAGACCATGGCCACGTCGGCCCCGGCTTCTTGCGCCGCGATCGCCGCCCGGAGTCCCGCCCCCCCGGCGCCGACAACGACGACGTCGTGTTCGTGCATTGTAGGTATGATATTTCGTTGGTTCTGGATGCCCTTGAGCGTGTCTCCCGTGGTCACCAGAATTTCAGGTTGTTCTTGACCGCCTCGCGCTTCAGCTCTTGGATGTGCTCGGTGAGCGGAATGTCTTTCGGGCACACCTCGGTACAGGAGAACTGCGTCTGACACCGCCAGACGCCGTGCTCCTGCTCGATGATCTCCAGCCGCTTCTGTTTCATGTCCTCGCCCTCGCGCTCGTCCATGGCGAACCGGTACGCCTTGTTGATCGCGGCGGGGCCGAGGTACTCGTTGTCGCCGGCGGCGATGTTACACGAGGACATACACGCCGCACACCAGATACAGCGCGTCGACATCTTCACCTTCTCGCGGTTCTCCCGCGTCTGGCGCTGCTCTTCCAGTTCGCCGTCGGGGTACTCGTTCGTCTGGAAGTACGGCTCGACGGCCTCCATCTGGTCGTAGAAGTGCTCCATGTCGACGACGAGGTCCTTCTCGACCTCGGCGTGCGGGAGCGGCTCGACGCGGATCGGCTCCTCGAGGTCGACGATCTGGGTCTTACACGCCAGCTTCTGGCCGCCGTTGACGAACATGGCGTCCGAGCCGCACACCGCCTGCCGACAGGAGTGGCGGAACGTGAGCGAGGAGTCGTACGTGTCCCGCGAGTACATCAGCGCGTCGAGGACGGTCATCCCCTTGGTGAACGGGACGTGGAACGTGTCGAACCGGGGCTCCTGTTTCCCCTCCACCTCGGGGTCGTACCGGAACACCTTCAGCTCGATCGTGTCCTCGTCGGCCGCGGCCCGCTCGGCCTCCTCGGCCTGCCGCTGCGTTCGCTTTTCGGCGGCCCGACGCCGCTTCTCGGCTCGCCGCTCGTCGCCCTTGGAGGGGACGTCGGCCTCGGTTTCCGTCTCGCTCGATTCCTCGGTCTGCTTTGGTATCTGTGTGCTCATGGTCGGTTCAGTAGAGTCCGATGCCCGCCCACGCGTTCGCGGTGCGCACGCCCTGGACGATCAGGACCGCGCTCGCGGCGACGAGGGTCCATTTGATGACGGTACGCTTGGTGCCGGTGAGTCCCTGGTTGATGAGGGCGTTGTACACCCCGTTGACCCCGTGGAACGTCGCGGTCACGAGGAAGAGGATCATCAGCGAGTAGTAGCTGATCTGCTCCATCCGCGCCGAGCTGGCGAGGAACGAGACCTCGTCCGCGTGGTGGACGAAGTGGAGCAGGAAGAAGTGGAACGCCAGCACGACGAGCAGGAACGCCGCCGTGATCCGCTGGAGCAACCACATCCGGCCGCCGGACTGGAACGAGGAGTAGCGCTGGGCCATCTCAGAACGCCCCCGCGATGAACGTCGGCACCGACGCGACGGTGATCGCCCCGGTCAAGATGAGCGACGCGTAGAAGCTCTTGTCCTGTGCGTCCAGGCCGACGCCGAGGTCGACGAGGAGCAGCCGCGTCCCGTTGAGCATGTGGAAGACGGCCACCGCGAGCAGTCCGACTTCGAGGAGCCGCACCAACAGCAGGCTCTCTAAGCTGACGATCGTCTGGGTGTACACGTCCTCTCCCGCCATGATCGCGGCTTCGCCCGCACCCGCCGCCGGGATTCCGGTACTCAACACGGCGATGTGGGTGAACAGGTAGCCGATGAGCACCCACCCCGTGAACTTATGAAAGATCCAGGCCCACATCCCCGCCTCGAACTCCTTCCACCGACTGAAGTCCTCGATGAGGCCTCGATTGTACGACTGACTCATATCTAACGGTTCTGCACTGTGGTCGTATAGTAGTTACTAACACGGCGGAACGGACCTCCGACGGGTCCCGGACGCGGGCGGGTGTGTCCCGCCTTGGCACGGCGAACTCGCTCGCGGAAGCCTTTTATGTCGGCCTCGCGGCTATACGGGTGCAATGGCGAAAGGGAAGGTTGACTTCTTCAACGACACTGGCGGCTACGGATTTATCGAGACTGACGACGCGGACGAGGACGTCTTCTTCCACATGGAGGACGTCGGTGGTCCCGACCTGGAGGAGGGTCAGGAGCTCGAGTTCGACATCGTCGAGGCCGAGAAAGGCCCGCGCGCAACCAACGTCGAGCGGTTGTAGATCGATTCAGTAGCGGTATCGTTTTCCGAACGTCGCATCGACCAGCGACGGCGCTCCCGGGCCCTGGGTTCCGGCCGTCTCGAGGCGCGACCGTCACCGGCCAGTGGCGACCGACCATCGCCAGCCAGTGCCGACCCACCGTCACCGGCCAGTGCTGACCGACCGTCACCGGCCAGTGCTGACCGACCGTCACCGGCCAGTGGCGACCGACCGTCGCTGGCTAGCGGCGACCGACCGTCACCGGCCAGTGGCGACCGACCGTCGCTGGCTAGCGGCAGACCGATCGTCGCGCGAGGGTCCCGGCCCGCAGCGGCCCCACAGCGACCCTGCAGCGACCAGTGGAGGGACAATGCCTATGTCCGTGAGTCCCTTGAGGAACGTAGTACGAACGACCAGCGTGCCCCGAACACTGGTCCCGCGACCTCGAATCCATGACCAACGCCGACACGCCCCCGCCGACCGAACGGGACCACGGCCCCGAGTCGACCGAGCCCCTCTCCGTGGCCGACGTCTCCCGGCTGTGTGAGGACGTCGCCACGAACGTGAGCCGGGTGATCGTCGGCCACGACGACGAGATCGAGCACGTGATCACCGCCCTCCTCGCACGCGGGCACGTCCTCCTCGAGGACGTCCCCGGGGTCGGCAAGACGATGCTGGCCCGGTCGATCGCGACGTCGATCGACTGTACGTTCAGCCGGATCCAGTTCACGCCGGACCTGTTGCCGACCGACGTCACCGGCGTCAACGTCTTCAACCAGAAGCGTCGCGAGTTCGAGTTCCAGCCCGGCCCCATCTTCGGCAACGTCGTCCTCGCCGACGAGATCAACCGCGCACCGCCGAAGACCCAGGCCGCTCTGCTCGAGGCGATGGAGGAGACCCAGGTCACCGTCGACGGCGAGAGCCGCTCGCTGCCGACGCCATTCACCGTCATCGCGACGCAGAACGCCGTCGAGCCGAACCGGACCTACGACCTGCCGTTCGCCGAGATCGACC
>NZ_JAWOBM010000045.1:0-13110 GCF_046498025.1 Halorubrum sp. | reverse complement strand
ACGTCGACGGTCGACGTGCCGCCGATCTCGGACGCCCGGTCCGACGACAGGGCGGTCAGCGGCAGGATCACTTCCTCGTCGGTGATGACGAAGTCCGGCTCTCGGAACATGACCGAGTCCTCCCCGTCCCGGCGGAGCAACGCGCCGCTTCGGTAGGTGATCGCCGTGTTCGACCCCGAGTCGTAGACGATCGTTCCGGTCCGGTTGGCTCCCTCGAGATCGAGCTGTTCCCCGTCGACCGCGACGTCGACGCCCGACGAGTTCGCTTCGAGCGACAGCGACGCGTCGGTGATACCGATCGCGGTCGCGCGGCTCGGAGCGTCTCCCCGGACCACCTCCTCGACGTTCCCCGCCAAGGCGGTGAACGCCCCCTCGACGTTGGTGGTCCGCTGGTAGTCCTGGACGTTCGTCACGCCGGCGAAGCCGGTCGCGGTGACGAGTCCGACGGTGAGGACCACGATACCGAAGATCAGCACGAAGCCGACGAGCTCGCTCTGTCCGCGGTCGCCGTCACGCATTCCGTATCACCAACTTGGACTCGGTCCCCTCGCGGACGAGCTCGATCCGGATGCGTCCGCCGTCGAGGCCCCCGGATTCGACTTCGAGGGGATGTCGCGACCGAACGGCGACGCTGACGGTCGTCTCCGGGTCGGCGCTCCGAAGCTCGATGTCGTAGTGGTACCCGGGGTGTCCGGTCTCGCCGGTCCTGTTCAGCAGCTCGATCTCGTAGGGGGTCCCGCCCACGCGGTCCGGGAGCCGCGCGTCGAGTTCGACGGTCCCGTCGTCGCCGGCCGTCGCCGCGAGTCGGTCGGCGCTGTCGATGTCCCCGGCGAGGTCGTTGCCGAACACCGTCATCGTGGAGCGGACGGTGTCCTGTTGTTGGCCGGTGACGAGCGGGGCGAAGCCGACGACGAGCCCCGAGATCAGGAGCGCGACGATCGCCAGAGCGAGGACGTAGCTCACGCTCGTCGAGACGGCGCGGTCATCCATCGCTCTCACCCGACGCGATCGTCGCGTTGGTCTCGTAGAGGAGATCCGGGGACCGGTATCGGAGGCGGACCTCCGCGGCCGAGATCCCGGCTTCGATCCGCGGGGAACCGGTCACGCCGTAGCGGTCGTCGTCCGCGATGCTCCCGTCGACGATCCTCCGGTCGACCGTGAGCTCGTACGTGCCGCTGACGTCGTCGGCGTTCGCGTACCGAACGGTGTACGGCGCCGCGAGTCCGCCGTCCTCCAAGAACGAGGTGAACTCGTCCGACCCGTCGACGGTCCCGTCAGTGACGTTGAGTGCTGCCGAACTGCTGGCGGTATACGTTTCGCTACCCCCCGATGCGGGTTGGACGAATATCTCCACGCCGTCGTCGTCGTACACGGAGAGTCGCCAGACGTTCCCGTCTGCCCCCTCGACCTCCACGCTGAAACACGATCCGTCGTCCACGCAGTCGCTCCCGCCGACGAGGTCGGTCTCGGCCACGTCCGCTTCGAATCCGCGGACGTCCGAGACGTTCGCCGCGACCTCCCAGTTCGCGTCTCCGCTCCCGTCGACGAACGCCCTCGATTCGTTCTGAACGATTCGGGTCTCGTATCTCACGCGCTCCACCGAGGCGGTCGTCGCCGTTCCGTCGCGGAGCTGTTCGGATCGCGAGAGGGCACTCCAGGTCGCGACCGAATCGTCGAGTTCGCTTCGCAGGGTCTCGTACTCGTCGTGCTCTCGATTGAGCGGGGCGATCGCCCCGCCGACGCCTCGTTCCAGGCTGTCTTGGTACTCGATGACCCCGCGTTCCTCGGTGAGGCTGTCGTCCGTCTGCGCGACGTGAATCTCGCCGAACACGGCCGTGTTCAGCGCGACCGTCATCAGCGTGAGCAGGATCGCGAGGCCGACCGCGGCGACGAGGATCAGCTGTGCCCGGTCG
This sequence comes from Halorubrum sp., assembly GCF_046498025.1. Taxonomy (NCBI): domain Archaea; kingdom Methanobacteriati; phylum Methanobacteriota; class Halobacteria; order Halobacteriales; family Haloferacaceae; genus Halorubrum; species Halorubrum sp. The sequence goes on along the minus strand of NZ_JAWOBM010000045.1, from coordinate 11,197 downwards.
TCGGACCGCGTCGTCAGGTCCGCCACAGCACCACCTCCACGTGAACGACGGTGTACAGCGGACCGTCCTCGTCGACGTTCGGCGCGTAGAAATCCGACTCGGCGTCCGCGAGCGTGGTCTCCCGAGCGGTTCCGTTCTCCGCGACGAGCGCGGTGTCGTCGTACAGCGTCACCGTCTCTACGACCCGGACGGCGCTCTCGCTCGGAGTCCCCGATTCGACGAGTCGCTGCCGCTCTCGATCGCCCGCCGCGTTTCGGTAGTACAGGTTCACGTTGTATCTCACCTGTCGGTCGCCGAACCGCCGCTCCAGAGCGTCGCCGAACGCCGTGCCGTCCGGGGTCGGCGGCAGTCGGGACACGTAGTGCCCGTCGGCGTCCGCGTTGTAGAACTCACTGGCGTCCTCGTCCCAGTACAGGAGGGTGCGTTGGAGCGATCCGTTCTCGACGGCCGCGTTGATGACGCCCTCGGCGAGCCCCCGGTGGTGGCTCTCGATCTCCGTGTCGCCGGCGCTCGCCGTGTTCGACGTGATCGCGACCGCCTGCAGTGCGAACGCGACCGAGCCCAGGAGGAGTATCGCCGCGACGACCGCTTCGAGGGTGAAGATCTGCCCGCGGTCCGCCATGCTACCACACCCTCACTTCGAGGACGGCGTCGGTTCCGTCGGTGAAGACACCGACTCTGGCCGTACTGACCGATCGATCGTCCTCGGGGACCGACGGTCCGGCTTCGAGCGGCGGACCGCCGGCGGCGTCGCAGTCGCGTATCGAGTCGCCGTCGGCACAGAGAACCGCCGACGCCCGCGCGTCGCTCGACGCGTTGCGAAGCGTCACGTTGACCGAGTACCTCGAGTCGACACCGAGCCGTTCCGTCTCGAGCTCCTCGTCGAAGAAGGCGAGCGTGCGACTCTCGTTCAGCATCGACGGTGTCTCTCGTTCCGCGAGCGCGTCCCTGCTCAGGTCGCTCGCGACCCGCTCGGCGACCGCCGGCCGTTCCGGGTCCTCGAAGGGAACGATCAGCTGCGGAACGAAGACGACGACGAACGTGATCGTCACCAGGAAGACGGCGATGCCGACGGCGAAGTCCGGGAGCGTCTGTCCGCGCTCGCGGTCGGTCGAGCGAGGCCGCGGGTCGCTCATGCGACCACCATCCACACGGCCAGCGCGGCGATCAGAAGCGCGACCACGTACTTCACGCCCGACATCAGGTTCGCGTTCCGGATGTAGCCGCAGACGAGCCCCGACAGGACCGCCTGGATCGTCACCGCGTGGAAGAACAGCAGCGAGAGGAGGCCCAGGTCCATCGTCGCGCCGAAGTTCTGACCGGCGGCGCTCGTGGCGCCCCCGGTCTGCTCCGTGACGTCGACCATGACGTCGACGAACTGTGATTTCAACAGCGCCATCACGCCCAGAAGCGTGAGATACGTCATGATGATGATCGCCACCTGCATCATCGCGCGCTGTCTACGGTCCCGTTCGATGTCCTCTTGGGTCTCGGTCGCCTTCGCGGCCGTCGACAGCACCGAGGAGATCTGACTCGAGATCTCCTGCGCCTTGCCGATGAGCATGACCGTCCGCGCCAGCCGCGGGATGTGGTACTTGTTGTTGAAAACGACCAGCGACTCCTTGAGGTGCATCCCGTATCTGCTCTTGGCGTACATGGTGTCGAACTCCTCGCCCAGTTTCCCCGGCGTCGTGTCGGCGACCACCTTGATGGACTCCAGGAGGGTGAGCCCGGTCGCGTTCGCGCTCGCCAGCTTCCGAAGGTTTTCCGAGAGGCCCTTGAGGATCGCTCGCCGGCGCCGGTAGCTCCACTCCCAGAAGACGGAAAACGGGATACAGACGCCGAACAGCGGGACGTACACGTAGATGAGCGTCGACCAGACCGGGCGTTCGACGACGCCGCTCCAGGACACCGGAACCGACCCCGTTACCGCGGCGACGGCCACGAATCCGAGCGCGGCCGGAACGGTGATCGCGAGCGTGTACAACGGGTTCTCGCGCAGGAACACGTGCGGACGCTTGATCACCGCTATTGCCTCGTTCATCCCCTCGCTCTCGGCGATCCGGTCGAAGACGTGATACGACCCCCTGAACTTGTTGATGAGCCCGAGGTCCAGCGGGCCCGAGTCCCCGACCTCGAACCGGCGGTCGGTATCCTCGATATCGAGGTAGCCGTCGCCGGGTTCGTCGGTTCTGATCGTCGCGACGATCACCAGAAACGTGATTCCGAGCCCCGGAATCAACGCGTACACGGTCGCGTACAGGAAGATCGTCTGGCCGCCGCCGATCATATCCAGGATGACGAGGATCACGATCAGAAGCAGCGGAAACAGCGAGAGCGTGATGTACATCTCGCTGAACAGCTCGAGCGTCTCGAGCGTCTGCTTCTGCTCCTCCTTGACCGTCCGGAAGTGAACGTCCTTCTTGTCGTCGAGGAACTCGGTCATGCTCCCGCCGCTGTCGATTATCGACAGCATGTCCGTGAAGAACTGGCTGAGCTCGGTGCTCGGCGTCTTCGCTGCCCGCTTTTGAATGGCCGACCGGTAGTCCGTGTCGAAGTATCGCGTCTCCTGCAGGATGGTCCGGAACTCCTGAGACACCTCCCCGTAGGTGTCGTCGGCCGCCGCCATCGTCTCGATGATCTCCACCTGGCTCATCCCGCCGAGCGAGAGCGCGTACATGAACGACACGGCGTCGGGCAGCAGCGTGTCGATCTCCCGCTTCCGGCTCGCCGCCCGACTGTACGGGACCGCGAGAGAGGCCCCCACGACCGCGGCGAAGCCGACCGAGCCGAACAGGAGGCCGGTCGAGACGATCAGAGACGGGATGCGCGCCGTCTCGATCAGAGACAGGATCGTCTCGTTCGGGATACGGATCCCGGTGAGGGTGCCGATCTCGACGGTCCCCGACCAGACCAGCGCCGTGCTCCCGACCACCCCGACCAGCCACAACAGCAGTCCGCTCGTGATCCCGTACGCCAGCGCCCGCGTGAGATACAGGTCGACGGACTCGTCCATCCGCGCCTGGGCGAGCTTCTCCTCCAAGTCGATGACGAGGGAGTTGTCCTCGTCGAACAGTCGCTCGTAGAGCGGGCGAAAGGCGTCGACGAGGGCGTCGAGGCGGGGGTAGCGCCCTCGGGCGTGACTGGTGACTGATTCGGTTCCCATGTCGGTCTCACCCCCCTTCCGGCCGGGCGTCGGACCCGCCGGCGTCTTCCTCGGCCGTCGGAGCGTCGGCGACCTCACCCCCCGAGACCGGATCCGAACCGTCGTCGGGCGCCTCCTCGGGGGAGTCGCCGTCGCGGTCGGTCGGACCGCCGTCGACCTGCACGGAAGCCGCCTCCTCGGTGTCGACGTCCTCCAGCGCGGCGACGATCGCTTTCACCCGGGACGCCTCGACCGCTGTTCCGGCCGCCTCAAGCACCGCGGTCAGGTTCCGTTCGTTGATCTCTTCACCGGATTCCGTCAACAGCAGCGTCGCGTAAGCGTAGTTCATGACTGCTCCTCCTGTTCGTCCCCGTCGTCGGTCGCGGGTCGGTTCACGTCGACGCCCCGGCCGTTCGTGTCCTCCGAGGACGGGTCGACTGGCGGTGCGGTTTCGGTGTCGCCGTCGGTCGGGGGGGCGCCGTCGGTCGGCGGATCGTCGTCGGTCAGCGGGTCGCCGTCGATCGGGGGGGCGTCGTCGGTCAGCGGGTCGCCGTCGGTCGGCGGGTCGCCGGCGACGCCGATGTCGGACTGGTCGGTGACCGACGCCAGCACCTGTCTGTCGAGGTCTCCCGAGGCGGTGATGTCCTCCTCCCGCGTCGTCTTCGAGAGGGCGTCGAGGACGGTTCCCGCCTGCCGTCCTCGGTACTCCTCGAAGACCCGGCTCTGCGCCTCCTCGATGACCGCTTCGGCCTCCGCGAGGACGTCCGCGTCGGGCTCCGGACGGGGGACCAGCGCCTCCTTCTCGGAGTCGACTTCGATCAGCACGGACTCCATCTCCCGGAGGTCTTTCAGGCTCTCCTCGAGGTTCCCGTTCGCGATGAGCGTCAGGATCGTCTCGGAGTCGTTGATGTACGCCTGGAGCGTCGCCGCCACCTCCGTGTAGGTGTTGAGCCCGTTCGTGATGAGATACGAGAGGACGGCTCGGCGCTCGAACCGCTCCTCCTCGAGTTGAGCCGCCGACCAGCCGCGATCGAAGGCGATCTCCTGGAGCTTTTTCGAGTTGCCGTGCTGTCTGAACTCGTCGTCTTCCGGCTGCCACTGGTAGATGTCTTGGACGCTGATCTCGTTGTTCTCGGCGTCGTAGGAGTTGATCTCGGTGATCGTCTTGTTCCGTCGGACCTTCGTGCCGTCGACCTTGGTCTGGGTCTGGACCGAGACGAGATCGAGCGCCGTGAACAGCGTCTTCGAGACGTTGATCGGGTCCGTGGTGAACCGCTTGAGCACTTCGTCCACCGTGTCGGCGTGGAACGTGGTGTACGTCGTGTGACCGGTGGACATCACCTGGAAGAGCGTTCGACCTTCCTCGCCCCGGACCTCGCCCATCACGATGAAATCCGGCCGCTGGCGTAACGCCGCCTCGAGGAGGTCGAACTCGTCGACGTCACCGGCGTTGTCCTGACTGAACGAGGGCCGGGTCACGCTCGCGACCCAGTTGCGCTGCGGAAGCTCGACCTCGCGCGTGTCCTCGATCGAGACGATCTTGGAGTTCGACGGGATGAAAAGCGAAACCGCGTTCAGACTCGTGGTCTTCCCGGAGGCGGTTCCGCCGGCGAATATCAGCGATTTCTTGCTCTCGATACAGAGCCAGAGGAAGGCCATCTCGTCCAGGCTGAACGTCTTCCAGTTGATGAGGTCGACCGGCGTGAACGGGACGTCGTTGAACTGCCGAATGGTGTAGTTCGTCCCGTGATCGGAGACCTCCTTCCCGAGCGTCAGCTGCGCGCGCGAACCGTCCGGGAGGGTCGCGTCGACCTGTGGTTGGCGTTTCGAGATCCCCTTGCCGGACCGTTGGGCGAGTTTGATCACGAAGTTGTCGAGCCGCTCCTCGCCGTGTCGGACGTTCGTGATCAGGTTCTCGTAGTCGGTGTGATACACGAACACCGGCGAGTTGTAGCCGTCACAGGAGATGTCCTCGATGTTGATGTCGTGTTTGATCGGGTCGATCCGCTCGTACCCGATGAAGTCGCGCCGGATGACGTGCAGTAGTTTCTCGATCTGATACTCGGTGAGCCGACCGGAGTCCTCCTCGAGCACGGCGGGTTCCGGACGGGCGGAGATACCGGCGAGCTCGCCGGGCTCCCCGTCCTCGCTCGTCGAACCGTCGGGCGCCGCCTCGGCTCCGTTCGTCCGGTGTCGCCCGTCGAGGACGCCCGCGGGGTCCATCCGCTCGAGTCGCTCGAGAACGGTCGGCACGTCCAGTGCCGCGAGCCCCTCGAAGAACGTTCGCTCGGACGAAGCGGCGTCGTCCGGTTGATCGCGGAGGTCGTGCCGGTCGATCAACCACTTCGTCTCGTCTTCGAGGACCTGTCGGCGGTCCTCGTCGGTCCCCTGAACGACGATATCCTCGTCGGAATACTTGATGCTCGTCCGGAGCTTCTCCGAGAAGAACTCCACGAGGTCCGTCTCGATGTCGTTGAGGTACGGCTCGATCACGTAGTATTTCTTTTCGTTTTCCTTCGCCGAATGAAAAATGACGACGAGCGCGTTGGGTTTGTCGACCCAGTACCGCTCCTCCTCGAAGAAGTGCCGTTTCTTGTCCATCGAGACGGCCTTCTCGAGGTCGTACCGGTTCACGAGCGTCGTCCGCCCCTCGGCCGTCGAGAAGAAGGCGTCCTCGTCGAGGTCGGGATTGACGTTTACCGTCCGCCGGTCCTCGAGTTCGAGCATCTCGGCGGCCTGCTCGGCTCCGCCGGCGAGGACCGATTCGATATCGTCCGGGTCGAACCCGAGGTACTGCTCCGGTTCGAACGGAATCGGCTCCCCCTCCGGCGTCCGGGGGAGCCGGCCGTCCTCGTAGTAGTACTCCCACTTGAAGTGTTCCCAGGTGTACTCGTCTTTCGTGACGGGAGTGTCGTCGATCCACTTCCTGAACGCGCGGTCGAACCCGGCGCCCGCGCTCGCGGCGTCACGGAGCCGGTCCTCGAACGCGTCCGGCGGACACCCGAGATACGGGGTCGGGTCGAACTCGACGCGCGCCCAGTCGTCCCGTCCCGGAACGGAACGGCTACCGTTCCCGTAGAACGGTACCAGCGTGTCCCACGTCCCGTCGGCGTCGACGTCTCGATAGAGCGTCTCGACCTGCTCACCGTACTCGTGCTCCCGCATGAACTCTTTCCACGTGTACTCACCGAGGGCGACCCGGGTCTCGTCGTCGGGTGGTGACGCGGCGTCGATCGACTCCGAGTCCATCGCTTCTCCACTCATGCTCCTATTCCCCCCTGTGTCGCTCGATGGTTCGCCGACTCGCGGTTCCCGTCAGAGAGACAGTTATCGGCGTGTCAACATCGGTCATCACCCCCGACTACCGGTCGGTACAACTTTGTTAAGGCTCTTATAGGAATTCGTGAATGTGTGTCTCGATCGGGAAGTAATCGTCTAATACCGAGTTCCCGTCTCGGTCCCGATCCGCGCGGAAAGCGGCGAAAATCCGACGGGAGAAGCGGTCTTCCTCGGCTTCAGGTCTCGCTTGAAACGGGCGGTGTCGGAATTGTAACTATGTGAACGTGTCTCCGGTTCCGTCCTCGGTAATCCAGGGGTGGACGGTCGAACGTCGCTCCGAAGACGACCCCGCCGACGCGCGAGGCGGCCGGGCCGGCCGCGAGGGCCGCACGGCCGCACATGCGATGTGCCTTTCCGGTTCGGCCGCGTCATCCAGAGTATGAACGCAGGTTCGCACGCGCCGGCGCCCGAAAAGACATCGTCGGGTTCGGTGAGGTAGCCATGTCGGGGAAAGACGAGTACTACAACCGGTCGAAACAGCAGGGGTATCGCAGCCGGGCCTCCTACAAGCTGAAACAGCTCGACGAGGAGGCGGACCTCTTCGAGCCCGGCGACACCGTCGTCGACCTCGGCGCCGCGCCCGGCGGGTGGCTCCAGGTCGCGGCCGAGGAGGTCGGCGCGTCGGGCACCGTCGTCGGCGTCGACCTCCAGCGCATCGACGACTTCGAGGACCACGACGTGGAGACGATCCGCGGCGACATGACCCAGGAGCGCACCCGTCACTACCTGCGCGAGGCCGTCGGCGAGCGCGGCGCGGACGTCGTGATCTCCGACATGGCGCCGAACATGACCGGCGAGTACGCCCTCGATCACGCCCGGTCGGTCCACCTCGCGCGGCAGGCGTTCGACGTGGCCGAGGAGCTGCTCGCCCCCGGCGGCGACTTCGTCGTGAAGGTGTTCCAAGGGGAGGACCTCGACGCCTTCCGCGAGGACGTGCGCGCGGAGTTCGAGTACCTCCGGACCGTCGTGCCGCCGGCCTCCCGCGACTCCTCCTCGGAGGTGTACCTCGTCGCCAAGGGGCTCAACACGGCCCCGGTCGCGGCGGGCGACCGGCTGGAGGTGACCGTCGAGGAGCTCGGCGACGAGGGCGACGGGATCGCTTACGTCGAGGGGTACTCGATTTTCGTCCCGGACGCCGCGGTCGGCGAGACCCTGACGGTCGAGATCGACGAGGCGAAGCCGCGGTTCGGGTTCGCCGAGCGCGTCGAGAGCGACGACGAGTAGCCGAGCGGCGACGGCTCGCGACCGGCGACCCTCGTCCCCCTCGCGGCGCCCGTGCGGGAGTCACCGAGCCGAACGGGAGCCGGAGGGCGCCGCGGATCGCGATTCTTCGGTCCTCGTCATCGACCCCGACGCACCGGCTCCCGTCACCGGCCCCGTCTGGTCGGAGTCGGCCGGGACCGATTCCACGGTCACCCCGCGGACGACGTATCTGACCCCGTCCTCGTTCCCGAGGTCGGGCTCCACGGTCCACCCTTCGACCCGGGCGAGCGCGCGGACGTTCGGCAGGGACATGCCCGCGTCGGCGCTCGGCTCGGCGCTCTCGTACTCGAAGAGGAGCGATCCGCCATCGGCGGCGGCGTACCGTCCGTCGTCGGCGATAGCGAAGCCGTCGTCGGCCAGCGAGACGGTGACCGTCGTCGCGTCGTTGAACGCGGCGAACGCGAACGCGTTCTTGAACACCTGCTTGAGGCGCGTCGGCGTCGCGAACACCCGTCCGGCACCCTCGGTGACGACCGTCAGATCGACGACGGCGGCGCGCTCCGCGCCGGCGACAGCTTCTTCGAAGGGCACGAGTGTCGGCTCACCGTCGTCGCGCGCGTGCCGCACTAGCGTGTGGAGGTCCTCGACGGCGTCGCCGATGCGGGCGACCCGACGGCGCGCCACCGCAACGGACTCGGCCGGGCCGTCCTCGTCTCCCTCCTCGATCTGATCGGCAGCTTCCGCGAGGTAGCCGTCGGCGATCGCGACGGCATTCCGCAGCTCGTGAGCGATCGCACCGGCCATATCGCCGAGCCGCTCCTCGTGGCCCTCGAGACGCTCGCGCTGTCGCTCGATGTCGGTCACGTCCTGTACGAGCAGCGCCCAGCCGAAGTCCTGGCTGCCGACGGTGAGCGACTCGCCCGTGACGCAGTAGGTCCGCGTGGCGTCCTCGTCCTCGCAGATGTCGATAAGGGTGGGTCGCTCCTCCCGGGACGCCTCGGCGATAGCGGGCGAGATCGCTTCGACGCGCGTCTCCCCGTGTGCTATCGAGGGGAACAGCTCCGCGGCCCGCTCGTTGTGATCGCGGAGCCGTCCGTCGGGGTCGAAGACGAGGACGCCGCCCGCGGTGCGCTCGACGAACGAGCGCGTCGCGGTCCGTTCGACCGCGAGGAAGGTGTCCTCCACGAGGTAGACGATCCCCACCGCGAAGACCGCGACGCCGAGCGGCTCGTAGCTCAACTCCGGCAGCGGGACCGGTACCAGCCGGGCGAGGAGGTTCGGAACGACCGCGAGTCCGGTCGCCGCGAACAGCGCGACGAGCGTCCACGAGGACTGCTCGCTTTCTCGGTAGAGCCGATACAGCAGGTAGAAGCCGACGGCCGTCAGGGCGTACGCGAGGGCGAACGACCCCCAGTATAACGCCCCCTGATCGACGACGAGGCGTCGAACGGGCTCGGTCCGGAACTCGGCGACGAAGTACCGCCCGTGAATCGGGTTCGTGACCTTCGTCGCCACGACGACGACGTAGACCGCGATCCCGGCCCATCGATACGTCGGTCGCCGGTGGTAGCCGTGACCGGCGTACGCGGAGGCGAAGTAGAGCCACGCGAACACCGTCGCGAAGCCGACGGCCAGCGAGAGCGTGTACAGCGCGATCGCCGTCGACTCCTCGCCGACGACCAGCACGCCCGCCTGCAGGGCCCCCCAGAGGCCGACAATGACCAGAAGCCATCGGAGGCCGCGGCGGGCGTCGCCGTTCCGTAGGCGAGAGCCGCGGAGCGCAGCGGCGAAACAGGTCGCTGCCGAGAGCGCGAACAGTCCGACGAACCACCACGACACCGCCATACTCGGATCGGGAGAATGCGTCTACTTAATTTTCCGTCCTAACTCGCAGACGTGAGAACCTTCGTCAAGGACGACTGACATCTGTGGGCCGATCCGCTGACGCCGAGCGACGGAGAAGCGCGGCGGGTGCGCCGGCGGGACCGACGGGCCCGGGCGGAAACGTGCTCAGGAGGCGTTCGACCGCCGGACCCACTCCCGGAGCGTGAACCCCTCGTACTCAGTCTCGCCGACCACGCGCCACTCCACCTCGTCCCACGCCGGAAAGCGGGTGTCGCCTTCGTAGACGCCGTCGACGTGGCTAAGGGCCATCCGGTCGACGCGGGGCTGGAACAGTTCGTAGATCGTCCCGCCGCCGAGGACGTAGACGGCCGTTTCCGGATCGGCCCTGTCGCCGACCAGCTCGCGGGCGAGTTCGATCGCCGCGTCGACGCCCCCGGCGACGACAGCGGTGGGGTCGTCGACCGCGTCGACGGTGCGGCTCACGACGATCTGTCGTCGTCCGGGAAGGTCCCCGCGCATGGACTCGAAGGTCTTGTGACCGAGGATCACCGGCGAGTCCGCGACGCGTTCGCGGTACTGGCGGACGTCCTCCGGGAGGTCGGGCCACGGGACGCCGCCGTCGTTGCCGATCACGCGGTTCTCCGCGAGCGCGGCGACGCTAACGAGTTGGTTGAGGAGCGTGGAGGCCTTAAAAGAGGTCAGCGTCTTGCCCGAGCCGGTGGTGTGCCAGATGTAGCCGTTGCCGCGGTTCTCGCGGATGCACTGGTCGATGGCCTCGACGGCGTAAACCTGATAGGGGCGCATCATGAGCATCTTCTGCTCAGAGGCAACGAGGACCATGTAGCGGCTGATGGTCGTGCCGAGTATGCACTTGGGCAGAAAGGACTCGGCGAAGTCGTCCAGGTAAGTGATCTTGGCGTTGTCCTCGTCGGCGTGCTGGTAGATGGGCAGGAAGTTTTCGTCGGCGTCGAAGGTGAAATGGCGGTCGTTGTTATTGGCGAAGTAGTAAGTCTCGGTCTGGTTGGAGACGATGAAGAGCTGGACGAAGCACAGCAGGGTCTTGGTATAGCCGTTGCCAGGGTCTTTTTTGTACTCGACGATCTGCTGCATAGCCCGGCGGGGGCTGATGCCGAGGGTCTTGAGCTCGATCTGGACGGCGGGGACGCCGTTTATCAGTAGCATCACGTCGTAGCGTTGGAAGCTGTAGTCGGTGTTGATGCGGAGCTGGTTGACGACCTCGAAGGTGTTCTTGCACCAGTCCTTGATATTGACGAGGGTGTAATTGAGCGGCGTGTCGTCGTCGCGGGTGAAGCTGTTGATCTCGCGGAGCAGGGTCGCGGCGGTGAAGACGTCGGGGGTGATGATCTCGTCGAGGAGGCGCTTGAATTCGCCGTCGGTGAGCTGGACGCGGTTGAGGTCCTCGAAGTGTTTGCGGAAGTTGCCTTCGAGGGTGGCGCGGTCGTGGATGTCCGGGCGGTGGGTGTATTTGAGATCGCCGAGTTTAGCGATCAGGTTCTCTTCTAGTTGGCTTTCGGGTGTGGTCATGGTCATTCTGAGCCCTTAATTTTGTTGTTGGTCGTCATCACTGCTCCTGCTCGCATCAGCCTGCTATGCCTCGTTGTCGGCCATTTTAATGAGGCCTAGCCAGCTTCGCTGAAAGTGTTC
>NZ_JAWOBM010000042.1:0-20699 GCF_046498025.1 Halorubrum sp. | reverse complement strand
CTGTTCCGGGCCGCCGCCGAGCTCGGCGCGGTCGCCGGCGGCGCCGACCCCCACGCGATCGACTCGTTCGGCGAGTACGCCGAGCGCGTCGGCGTCGCGTTCCAGATGCGCGACGACGTGCTCGACGCGACCGCCGACGCCGACGACCTCGGCAAGCCGACCGGACAGGACGCGGAGATGGACCGGCCCTCAGTCGTACAGGTCACCTCGCTCACGCCCGAGGAGATCGACGAGCGGGCGCGCGAGCAGTCGGAGCTGGCGCTGGCGGCGCTCGACGACGCCGACCCGCCGGAGACGGAGGCGATCGAGTACCTCCGCGACCTGGCGGAGTTCGTCGTCGTGCGGGAGCGGTAGGACCGCTATCGTGCCGGTCAGGCGTCTCCGGTGTCCTGCGGTGGGAACAGGGGGGTCGGGTCCTCGTGGTCGAACTCGATCCGCTCGTCCCCGGAGAGCGCGTGACAGTAGGTCGTCATCGCGTCGCCGGCCCTGACGCGACCGAGCATCCGGTCCGCCTCGGCGACCCGGTAGTACAGCGGGAGGCAGAGCGCGGTCTCGGTCGCCGTCGCCCGGAACACTAGCGTGAGGTAGACGATCCCGCTCTCGTGGGCGCGGAACGCCTCGAATTCGTCGAACTCGTTCACCTCGACTAGCTCCGTGAGCCGGTCGAACTCCTCTCCCGACAGCAGCACGTCGAGACCGACCTTCTCGTCGACTGAATCGCCCGGCGCGGGGACCGGCACCACGTCGCCGGGGACCGGTGCGAACGCCGTCCACCCCCGCTCTCGGTACTCTTCGGCGGTGGCACGGCACTCTTCGATGACCGTGGTCCACGCGTCGTCATCTTCCGCGAGCGGATGCTCTTCCACGTCCATGCACGGCGTAGGCGGTCGACGGCTGGTAAAGGTTCCCTCCTATCCGCCGCTGGCCGGTGGGGCGAGGGCGTCGCGGCCCCGCTCGCCGACCGGACTCGCCGCGGCGTCCGGCCACGACCGAAGCCAAAAGTATATCCATAGAGGGTCGGAAATTCGCTCCATGCCTCCTCTACTTTCGCTCTCGGACCTCCGGACCCAGTTCTCGACTGAACGGGGACAGGTGAAGGCGGTCGACGGAATCGACCTCGAGATCCACGACGGCGAGACCGTCGGCCTCGTCGGCGAGTCGGGATCCGGCAAAAGCGTCACGGCGCTGTCGACGATGGGGCTCGTCGACGATCCCGGCAAGGTCGTCGGCGGGACCGTCGAGCTGACGGACGCCCGAGTCGCCGACGAGCTTCGCGACCGGTACGACACCGTGGAGTTCATCGACGGCGACACGATCGACCTCACCGCCGCGCCCGAGGAGGCGCTCCGGTTCGTCCGCGGCCGGGAAGTAAGCATGATCTTCCAGGACCCGATGACGTCGCTGAACCCCTCGGTGACGGTCGGCAAGCAGGTCGCCGAGAGCCTCAGGCTTCACCAGTACGGCGGGCGCCGCAAGGACTCGTGGTTCAACGCCGTGCGCGAGATCATCCCGAAGATCAGCCGCGACGTGGACGACGCGGTCCGCGAGGAGACCATCGAGGTGCTCGAAGAGGTCGGTATCCCGGAGCCCGGAGCCCGGGTGGAAGAGTACCCGCACGAGTTCTCAGGCGGGATGCGCCAGCGCGTGCTCATCGCCATCGCGTTGGCCTGCCAGCCGGGCCTCCTCGTGGCCGACGAGCCGACGACCGCGCTGGACGTGACCATTCAGGCACAGATCCTCGACCTGATCGACGACCTCCAAGCGGACCTGGGGATGTCGGTGCTGATGATCACCCACGACCTCGGCGTCGTGGCCGAGACGTGTGAGCGCGTTGCCGTGATGTACGCCGGCGAAATCGTCGAGGAGGGACCCGTCGAGGAGATATTCGGGAACCCCTCGCACCCGTACACGTACACCCTCTTGGAGTCGCTCCCGACCGAGGGGAAGGAGCGGCTCACGCCGATCGAGGGGAACGTCCCCGACCTGATCGACATGCCGAACGGGTGCCACTTCGCGCCCCGGTGCCCGTGGGCGACCGAGGAGTGCCGGAGCGGCGAGATCCCGTACCTCCAGCACGGCGCCGAGGAGGTCGACCACCGCTCGAAATGTATCATGGAGTCGTTCGACACGGACGAGTACGGCGACGACGAAGTCGCCCCCGCTCGCGACCGGTCGATCGGTGACCCACTCATCGAGATCGACGGACTCCGGAAGTACTACGATCAGACAGACGGCGTACTCGATCGGATCCTCGGCGCCGACGACCGCAGCGTGAAGGCGGTCGACGGGGTCGACTTCACGATCAACCGCGGCGAGACGCTCGGGCTCGTCGGCGAGTCCGGCTGCGGGAAGTCGACGGCCGGCCGGGCGCTGTTGCACCTCACCGAACCGACCGACGGCCGGGTAGTGTTCGCCGGGACCGATCTCACCGACCTCGACGGGTCGGGGCTGCGGGAGCAGCGGAAGAACCTCCAGATGATCTTCCAAGACCCGCTCTCCTCGCTCGACCCGCGGCAGACGGTCGGCCAGACGATCCGCGAGCCGCTGTCGATCCACAATCTCCCCGAGAGCGACCCGGACGTGACGGCCGAGGCCGAGGTGACCGTCTCGGGGATCGCTCGCGACCGGGTCGACGTGACGGTCGATGGCGAGATCGACGCCGTCGTCGGCACCGGGAACGGCGTGGCGACCGTCCACGTGGACGTGACGGTCGCGGACGGCGAGGTCGACGTCGACGTGCGCGAGCACCTCGGCGTCGAGGGGACCGTCGAGCGCACCGAAGCCGGCGACGTGGAACGCGTCTCGGTGACGATCTCGGCCGGTGACACCGACAGGCTCCGGCGACGGCGTCGCGTCCGCCAGCTGCTGGAGGCGGTCGGGCTCGAGGCGGGCCAGTACGAGCGGTACCCGCACGAGCTGTCAGGCGGGCAGCGCCAGCGCGTCGGTATCGCCCGGGCGCTCGCGGTCGATCCGGAGTTCATCGTCGCCGACGAGCCGGTCTCCGCGCTCGACGTGAGCGTGCAGGCGCAGATCCTCAACCTGATGGAGGACCTTCAGGACCGGTTCGACCTGACGTACCTGTTCATCGCGCACGACCTGTCGGTGGTGCGGCACATCTGCGACCGCGTCGCCGTCATGTACCTCGGCGAGATCGTCGAGGTCGCGCCCACCGACGAGCTGTTCGCGGATCCGCGACACCCGTATACCAAGGCGCTGCTCTCCGCGATCCCCGAGCCGGACCCGACCGCCGACACGGACGACCGCGTCATCCTCCGGGGCGACGTTCCCTCCCCGATCGACCCGCCCTCGGGGTGCCACTTCCGGACCCGCTGTCCGTCGGTCATCCCGCCGGACGACCTCGACATCGAGCAGGAGACGTACCGCGAGGTGATGGACTACCGACAGCGCGTCGAGCGGGAGGGGGTCGACGTCGAGACCGTACTCGACGGCGTCGACGGATCGGCCGGCCAGGTCGCGGCCGACGGCGGCGCTGCCACCGCCGACCCGTCCGGGGACGACGCGGTCTCCTCCGCCGCGGTCGAGGCGGTCCGCGACGCCCAGTTCGACCGGTTCCTGGACGGGCGCGCCGGCGAGGTCGTCGACCGCTCACTCAGGCTGGTGATCGCGGGCGAGTGGGACGAGGCGGCGGCCGTCTTAGAGGAGACGTTCGCGAGCGTCTGCGAGCGCGAGGAGCCCACACTTCCCGAGGGCGACCACCCCGCCGCGTGTCACCTGCTCGACTAACCGCGGCGGCGACGACGCTCCTCCCGATTCGGACGACGCGTGCCGGATGCGGATCGAAACCATACCGCTCGAAACCATTCGAATCAGAACATTTCCACCCGTTCGTTCGGTAGGTTTATACTAGCAAGTGTTCAGTTTCGATCCATGTCATCTCGAGACACGAACGTTTCGCGGAGAAGATTCCTCGGCGCCGCCGGTGGCGCCGCAGTGACGGCCGGTCTCGCCGGCTGTTCCGGAACGGCGGCGACGGCTCTGACGGCGACGACGGCTCTGACGGCGACGACGGCTCTGACGGCGACGACGACAGCAGCCTCCTCCGATACGGTCGGGGGAGCCACTCGTCGACGCTGGACTTCCAGAACAGCACGAGCGGCGAGGTCGCGAAGGTCACCGAGCAGATCTACGACACGCTCATCAACTTCGAGCCGGGCGAGTCGACGCTCACCGACGGGCTCGCCTCCGACTACTCGATCGAGGGCGAGACGGCGTCGCTCACGCTGAAGGAGGGCGTCACCTTCCACAACGGCGAGGAGTTCACGGCGCAGGACTTCGAGGCGACGTACCGCCGCTTCGTCGACTCGGAGTACGAGTACTACGCTGGCGACGACTACGTCTCCGCGTACGGTCCCTTCACGCTCGGCAGCTGGATCGACGATATCCAGGTCGACGGGGACTACGAGATGACGATCCAGCTCACGCAGACGTACGCGCCGTTCCTGCGCAACCTGGCGATGTTCGCAGCCTCCGTCCACTCCGAGGCCGCGATCGAGGAGTACGGCACCGACCTCTCGGAGAACGCGGTCGGGACCGGGCCGTTCGAGCTCGACACCCTCGACGACTCTAACGAGCAGATCCGCCTCATTGCGTACGACGACTACTGGGGCGACGGCCCGGAGGTCGACGAGGCCGTCTTCGTCACGGTCGGCGAGAACTCCACCCGTGCGCAGTCGCTCGCGAGCGGGGAGCTCGACATCATCGACGGCATCGGCGCGCAGTCCTCCCAGCAGGTCGACGGCGCGGACGGCGCCGAGCTCGTCCGTACCGAGGGGATAAACATTGGCTACATGGCGTTCAACATCGCGGCGGTCGAGGAGTTCCGGGACCGCCGCGTCCGGCAGGCCGTCAGCCACGCGATCAACACCGAGTCGATCGTCAACCAGCTCTACTCCGGCTTCGCGACGCAGGCCAGCCAGCCGCTGCCGCCGAACGTGATGGGGCACAACGACGACATCGACCCGTACCCGTACGACCCCGAGGAGGCGCAGAGCCTCCTCGAGGAGGCCGGCTACGGCGACGGGTTCTCCTTCGAGCTGGCGACGTTCCAGAACCCCCGCGGGTACAATCCCTCGCCGATCCAGACGGCCGAGACGGTCGCATCTAACCTCAGTGAGGTCGGGATCGAGGTCGATATCAACCAGCAGTCGTTCTCGCCGTTCCTCGAGTACACGGCCCAGGGCCGCCACGACGCGTGTTTCCTCGGCTGGTACACCGACAACGCCGACCCGGACAACTTCGCGTACGTACTGCTTCACCCGCAGGTCGACGAGGGCGAGCTCACCGAGGATCAGGACTGGGTGAGCTTCGATGCCGAGGGGTACAACAGCAGTAACCGCTCGGCCTGGGCGAACCAGGAGTACATGGACCTCGTCGAGCAGGGTCAGCAGACGACCGAGGAGAGCGAGCGCGCGAGCCTGTACAACGAGGCGATGCAGGTTGCCCACGACGAGGCTCCGTGGGTGTACCTGGACTACGCGGAAGAGCTTCGGGGCGTTGCCGACCGCGTCAACGGGTTCCAGATCGCCGCTATTGGCGGTCCGTTCCTGAACCTAGTCTCGCTGGAGTAGTCGGTCACTTCAGTCTCACCTTCGATGTTCCCAAAACGATTCGTACTCAAGCGGCTGCTGTTACTCGTCCCGGTGTTGATCGGAGTGGCGACGCTGGTCTTCTCCATCCTCCACCTCTCGCCGGGCGACCCGGCGCTCACGATCGCCGGGGAGCGCGCGAGCCAGGAGTTCGTCGAGCGAATCCGAGCTGACCTCGGACTCAACGACCCGATATGGGTCCAGTACGTCGACTTCCTGGGTAAAGTCGTGCGGTTCGACTTCGGGGAGTCGTACGTCATCAACCGGAACACGACCGTTCGGGAGATCATGGCGAACACGCTCCCCGTCACGCTTGAACTGGCGCTGTACGGGCAGCTGTTCGGTATCCTGTTCGGCATCCCGCTCGGCGTGTTGAGCGCGGTGAAACAGGACACGCTCACCGATCACAGCACCCGCGTCGGCGCGCTCGCCGGGATCAGCGTCCCGATCTTCTGGAGCGGGCCGCTGCTGATCCTGCTGTTCGCACAGGTGCTCGGCGTGCTGCCGACCAGCGGTCGGATTTCGTCGACGTTCAGCGTCTCTCCCATTCGCGTCACCGGGATGGTGACGATCGACACGCTGCTCGCCGGCGAGTGGGACATGTTCAAGTCGGCGGTCAGGCACATGCTCCTGCCGTCGCTCGTCATCGGCGTGTACTCGATGGCGCTCATCTCGCGGATGATGCGCTCGTCGATGCTGGAGGTCGTCAGGCAAGACTACATGCGCACCGCCCGCGCGAAGGGGCAGGGTGCGAAGATCACCGTGTTGAAACACGGGTTCCGTAACGCGCTGATCCCCGTCGTCACGATCATCGGGATCCAGTTCGGCGGGCTGCTCGGCGGCGCGGTGCTGACAGAGACCGTGTTCGCCATCGGCGGGCTCGGGACGCTGCTCGTCGAGGCGATCGAGGTCGGCGACTACCCGATAGTTCAGGGGACCGTCCTGACGTTCGCGTTCCTGTTCACTCTCGTGAACCTCGTCGTCGACATCACCTACTCGTACCTCGATCCGAGGATCCAACAATGAGCACCGAAACACTCAGAGATGGCGAGGGGGAGACGACGAGCCGCGGGCTCGTCGATCGGATCCGCGCCTCGCCGTTCCTCTCACAGCTGCTGTCGAACCGACTCGCGCTGGCCGGCCTCGCCATCATCGTCGCAATGCTCGTGATCGCGATCTACGCCCGTCTGACGATCGATCTGGACGTCATCTCCCAGACACAGCTCGGCACGAACCCGAACCGCGCCGAGCCGAGCCTGGAGTACCCGTTCGGCACCGACGGGCAGGCGCGAGACCTCGTTCCCCGCGTCGCCTACGGCGCGTGGTACGCGATGCTGTTCGGCACGGTGACCGTGGGCGCGTCGACGGTGCTCGGGGTTGGCCTCGGCATCGTCGCCGCCTACTACGGCGACGTCACCGACAACGTGATCATGCGGACGATGGACGTGCTGCTGGCGTTCCCATCGCTCCTCTTAGCGCTCGCCCTCGTCTCCATCTTCCCGGACGAGCTCGGGCTCTGGCGGGCGGTCGCGGCCCTGACGCTCGTGTACACGCCGCGGTTCGCCCGCGTCGTCCGCGGGGCCGCCCTCACCGTGTTGGAGAACGAGTATATCGACGCGACCGTCGCGCTCGGCGCCACGGACCCGCGGGTGCTCGTCCGACACGTGTTGCCGAACTGCCTCGCACCGATCACCGTTCAGTCGACGCTGAACTTCGGGCTGGCGATCATCGACCTCGCCGCGCTGTCGTTCCTCGGGTTCGGCGCCTCCGCCGGCACGCCCTCGTGGGGACTCATGCTCTCGAACGGCGTGAGTCAGGGGCTGCTCACCGGCATCTGGTGGTGGTCGTTCTTCCCCGGGCTGTTCCTCGCGCTAACCGTCCTCGGGTTCAACCTGCTCGGCGACGGAATGCGGGACGCGCTCGACCCCCGGATGCGGGAAGCGGTCGACTGATCGATGCCGGTGCCGCCGGCCGTCCGGGAACGCGGACGGCTCGTCGCCGGCGGCGTCGCCGTCGGCGCCGCCGCGACGCCGGTCCTCGTCGTCGGATTGGTTGCGGTCGGCGGATTCGCCCCGCTGGCCGCCGCGGAGACGGCGTTCGCGTTCGGCGGTCTCTGGTTCGGTCTCGCCCTCCTCGGGTGGTCCGGCTCCGTCGCGTCCGGTCGAGCGATCGAGGCCGCACAGGAACACCTCGACGCGGACTCCGGTTGGACCGAGCGCCGGTCTCGGCGCGCGATGGCGCGAATCGGCGGGTTCGGCGCCGGCATGATGCTCGTCGCGCCGGTCCTCGGAAGCCTCGTCGGCTGAACCGGTCCACTACTGCCGCGACGCCCCGACGCCCAGAGCGTCGTGGTCCGCCTTCCACTCTTCGCGGGCCGTCTCCACGTCCGCCGGCTGTTCGTTCAGCAGACACGCCGATGGGTGGGCCCCCTCAGTCGTCGGCGGCCTCGCCCGCGATCCGGGCGTTCTCCTCGATCGGCTCGCTCTCCCAGTAGGAGTGGTCTGCGTCGGCGCGGAAACACGTCGCCGAGCGCCGCTCGCCCACGTCGTACGCCGGCGGCGGCGACTCGCGGCAGGCCGCCCGCGCCTCCGGACACCTGGTGTGGAATCGGCAGCCCGCGGGCGGGTTCCGCGGCGAGGGGACGTCGCCGTGGAGCGTCGCGAACTCGTCGGCTCGATCCTCGGTCGTCACCCGCGGGACGCTCGACAGCAGCGCCTTGGTATACGGGTGCGCCGGGTCCGCGAAGATCTCGTCGACCGGTCCCGTCTCGACGATCTCGCCGAGGTACATGACGGCGACGCGGTCGCAGATGTGCCGCACGACGCTCAGGTTGTGCGCGATGAAGAGGTAGGTGAGCCCGAAGTCGTCCTGAAGGTCGTCGAGGAGGTTGAGGATCTGCGCCTGCACGCTCACGTCGAGCGCCGAGACGGGCTCGTCGAGCACGATGAACTCCGGGTCGACGGCGAGCGCCCGCGCGATGCCGATCCGCTGGCGCTGGCCGCCGGAGAACTCGTGGGGGTAGCGGTCGATCTGGTCGGCGGAGAGCCCGACGCGATCGAGCAGGTCGCGGGCCGTCTCGCGCCGCTCCGCCTGATCGGCGACGTCGTGGATCCGCAGCCCCTCCGTGATGATGTCCCCGGCGGTCATGCGCGGGTCGAGACTGGAGAACGGGTCCTGAAAGACGATCTGCGCGCGTTTTCTGAATTCCGTCAGCTCCGCGTCGGTCATCGTCAACAGGTCGTCCCCATCGAACGAGATCCGGCCGTCGGTGGCTTCGCGCAGGCGGAGCACGGTCTCGCCCGTGGTCGACTTGCCGCAGCCGGACTCGCCGACGAGCCCGAGCGTCTCGCCCTCGGCGACCTCGAAGGAGACGCCGTCGACGGCCTTCACGCTCGCCTCGTCCGCGCCGAGCAGGCGGTCGATCAGCGACTGGTCGTCGGCGTAGTACTTCCGCAGCCCCTCGACGGAGAGGAGGGGGTCGCTGCGGGCGGCGTGAGCGCCGTCGGACTCGGGGGCGCCGTCGGTCCCGGTATCGGCGTCGCTCATTCCGCGTCACCTCCGAAGTAGCCCTCGGAAAGCGCCTCGTTCGGATCGTACGGGCGGTCCGCGAGCACGCACTTCGCGCCGTGTTCCGTCTCGGCGTCCACGACGCGCTCGGCGGGCTTCTCCAGACACGACTCCATCGCCTTCGGACAGCGGTCGGCGAAGTAACACCGGTCTTCCATCTCGGCGTCGACCAGCCCGGGGACGTTCCCCTCGATCGGCTGGAGCCGCGGCCGCGGGTCCTCCAGATCGGGGATCGAGCCCAGGAGGCCCTCGGTGTACGGGTGGACCGAGTCGTCGAACACCGCGCCGAGCGTCCCCCGCTCCACGACCTCCCCGGCGTACATCACGCAGACCCGGTCGCACATCTCCGCGATGACGCCGAGGTCGTGCGTGATGAGGAGGATGCTCATGCCGCGCTCCGCCTGCACGTCGCGCAGGAGGTTGAGTATCTGCGCCTGGATGGTGACGTCGAGCGCGGTCGTCGGCTCGTCCGCGATCAGCACGTCGGGCTCGCCGGCGAGCGCCTGCGCGATCATCGCCCGCTGGAGCATCCCGCCGGAGAACTCTCCGGGGTACTCGTCGACGCGCTCGACGGGGTCGGGGATCCCGACCTGTTCGAGCAGCTCGATCGCCCGGTCCATGCTCCCCTCGCTGGTGTAGCCGCGTCCGGGGACGATCCCGTCGAGGAGGTACTGGCCGAGCCCGTACCCCTGCGTCCGCGAGCGGGTCGACCGCGGGTTCGCCTTCGCGCGCCGCTGGACCTCGACCGCCTCGGCGATCTGCTCGCCGACCGTGATCGAGGGGTTGAAGCTGCTCATCGGGTCCTGGAAGATGGTGCTGAACGACGGGCCCCGAAGCGACCGCCGGACGCGCGGCGGCACGGTCCGGAGGTCGACGTGGTCGCCGTCGACGCCGACCGCGTCGTTCGCGCGGAACTCGTCGGCGAGGGCCGGATTTCGGTACCAGACCTCCCCCTCGGTGATCCGTCCGGGCGACTCGACGAGGTCGATGAGCGACAGCGCCGTCACGGACTTCCCGGAGCCGGACTCGCCGACGATCCCGAGGATCTCGTTGTCCCTGAGGTCGAACGAGACCGACTCGACCGCGTTGATCTGCCCGTCCTCGGTGAAGAATCGGGTCGAGAGGTCCGAGACCGAGAGGACGTCGTCGCTCCGGAGCGCGGGATCGGCCCGCACGCCCTGGCTCATGCGGCACCCCCTTCGCCCTCGATGCCCGGGTCGAGCGAGTCGCGGAGCCAGTCGCCGATCAGGTTGATCCCGATCACGGAGAACATGATCGCGAGCCCGGGCAGCGACGCGATCCACCACTGGCCAGAGGAGATGTAGTCGCGCCCCTGCGCGATGTCGAAGCCCCACGAGAGCGTCGTCCCCGAGAAGCCGAGGAACGACAGGGAGCTCTCCAAGAGGATGATCGCCGCCACCTGCACCGTCGCGAGGACGATGATCGGCGTGATCGCGTTCGGGAGGACGTGGTTCCAGATGATCGAGGTGTCGTCGGCCCCGAGCGCGCGGGACGCCTTGACGTACTCCTGCCCGCGTAAGGAGAGCGCCTCCCCGCGGGCGACGCGGGCGAACCACACCCAGTTGACGAGTCCGACGACGATAACCACGGTTATCGGTAACACGAAGCTCTCCGGCATCTCCGGCGCGAGCCCGGCGACGACGAAGGGGTCGGGGACGTTGATCGCCGCCCGCCCCCACAGCCCGATGAGCGCGACGGCCAGCACGAGCGACGGGAACGCGAGGCTGACGTCGGCGATCCGCATCAGCAGGTCGTCGACGTTCCCCCGGTGGTACCCCGCGAACAGCCCGACGGGAACGCCGACGAACGCCGCCAGAAGCGTCCCGAGCACGCCGACGACCAGCGACGTCCGGGCGCCGTAGACGATCCGCGAGAGCATGTCTCGGCCGAGGCCGTCGGTGCCGAGCGGATGCGCCGCGTCGGGGGTGACCTCGACGGTCTCGGTCACGGTCTGGATCTCCCCCTCGACCATCTGCGAGGAGGTCCGCTCGGTGGTTTCGCTGAAGCCGAGCGGCGGGAGCTCGCTCTGGTCGAGCTGCTGTTCTGTCGGGTCGTGCGGCGCGATGAACGGCGCGAACGCGGCGGTAAACAGGATACCGACCACGAGCAGCAGACCGATCTTCGCGAGCACGCTGTTCCTGAACTCCTTCTTGAGATTGCGAATGACACGTGCAGAGACCATCAGTCGTTCACCACTTGCGGGTCGAGGTACGCGTAGACGGCGTCGACGAGGACGTTCACGAGGACGAAACTGGTGCCGATGACGATGAGACTCCCCTGTAACACCGGCCAGTCGCGGCGGTTGATGCTGTCGATGACGAGCGTGCCGAGTCCCGGCCACGAGAACACCGCCTCCGTGATGACCGCGCCGCCGATCAGCGTGCCCAGCTGGAGGCCGAGCACCGTGATCACCGGGATGAGCGTGTTCCGCAGCGCGTGCTTGTAGCGGACCAGCGTCTGCGGGAGCCCCTTCGCCCTGGCCGCCTGCACGTACCCCTTGCTGAGCTCGTCGAGCATTCCGGAGCGGGTGAGCCGCGTGATGAGCGCCATGAAGTACGTCCCCAAGGCGATAGCGGGGAGCGTGATGTACGCGAGCCACGCGAGCAGCGTCCCGAAGAACGGTTCAGACCCGATCACCGACAGCGCCACGTCGCCGACGTCGACGCCGCGTCCGCTGGTGTTGAACACGTCGAACTCCACCGCGAAGATCAGGATGAGCATGATTCCGAGCCAGAAGTTCGGGGTGCTGATCCCGCCGAGCGAGAACAGCGTCGCGCCGTAGTCGACCGGCTCGTTGCGCCGGGTGGCGCTGAGCACGCCGAGCGGGATGGAGAGAGTGATGGCGACGACGCTCGCGGCGAGCGCGAGTTCGACCGTCGCCGGGAGCCGGGCGAACACGAGCGGGAGGACCTCCTGTCCGCGGATGTACGAGAACCCCATGTCGCCGCGGAGCAGGTCGAAGATGTACTGCCCGTACTGGATGTACAGCGGCTGGTCTAAGCCGAGCTCCGCGGCGATCGCCCGTCGGGTCTCTTGAGTCGCGTCGAGCGGGGCGACCGCGTTGATCGCGCTGCCGGGCGTGACGAACCGGAGCGCGAACACGACGGTAACGACCCCCCAGACGACGCCGAGGCCCTGGAGGCTTCTTTTGAGTACGAATCTGCCGAATGACATTGATACGTGTGTGCGGCTGCTGTGCCGCCTTACTGTTGCGTGGCCGTGTCGGGGTCGATGAACTCGTCGGCCCGCGGCTCCCACGAGATGTCGTCCGAGACCCCGTAGACGCTGTACTGCTGGTGGAGGAACACCCACGGAGCCAGGTCGTGGGCGAGCTGGTTCGCCTCCTGAAGGATATCGACGCGCTCGTCGGAGTCCTCGGTGTTTTCCGCGTCCTCCATGAGCTGGTCGAGCTCCTCGTTCTCTAAGATCGTGAGCGCGCCCTCCGTGGTCATGAGCGGGGTGATCGTCTGACTCCCGTCGAACTCGCCGTTCCCCCACCCGAGGAGGTTGAAGTGGGGCTTGTCCTCGATGTTCCCGGTCGTGATGTCCTGGACGAGCGAGGAGAACTCGCGCTGATCGAGCTCACAGGAGACGTTCGACAGCGAGTCGATCTGGCTCGCCGCGGCCTGCGCGATCTCGACGTCGCCGAGGTAGCGGCCGATCGGGGTCTCCAAGGTGATCTCGACGCCGGCGTGGCCGGACTCCTCGACCAGCCGCTCGGCCTCCTCGACGTCGTACGGGTACGGGTCGATGTCCGGGTTGTAGCCGACGTGTCCCTCGAGGGTCGGCTGTCCGGTGATGTTCCCGAAGCCGTTGAGGACGTTCTCGATGATGCTTTCGACGTCGACGGCGTGGTTCATCGCCTGCCGGAACTCCTGGCTGGAGAACGGCTCGACGTCGTACCGCATCTGCAGGAAGATGATCCGGGCGCTGGGCACGGAGTTGATGCCGGCGACGTCGGATTCCTCGACGCGGGACACCTCCTGCGGCGGCACGTTCGTCACGATGTCCGTCTCCTCGGCGAGGAGGCGGTTCACCCGGGTGCTCGACTCGCTGGAGGCGCTCATGGTGAGCTCGTCGACCGGGACGTCGCCGTCCCAGTAGTCCCCGTTCGGCTCGTAGACGACCTCGTTGCCAGAGTCGTACTCGGTGACGATGAACGGACCGGTGCCGTTGGTGTTCCGGTTGATGTAGTCGCCGTCGTTCTCCTCGACCCATGACTGCTGCATGATCGGGCCGTTCGTCGCGAACAGCTGGAAGGCGATCGGATTGAACCCCTCGAACGAGACCGTCACCTCGCCGTCGCCGGCGGTGACCTCGTCGACGTTACCGAGGTCGTTCTTCTGCGGGCTGGCGATGCCGACGTCGTCGTCGACGACCCGCAGGATGCTGAACCTGACGTCATCGGACGTCAACGGGTCGCCGTTGTGGAACGTGACGTCCTCCCGGAGCACGAACCGGATGTTACTGTCTTCCGTGCGCTCCCAGTCGGTCGCGAGGCCGGCGATGATGCCCCCCTCCTTGTCGCGGTCGAGCAGGCCCTCGTACACCTGTCCGACGACGATCTCCGTGTTCGTCTCCGCGTGGTCCTGCGGGTCGAGCCCGGAGTCCATCTGGCCCATGGTGACACCGACCTCGAAGGCGTCGTCGTCGCCGTCGGACCCGTCGTCGCCGTCGGACCCGTCGTCGCCGTCGGACCCGTCGTCGCCGTCGCCGCCGTTGCCGGAACAGCCGGCGAGGCCGACCGCGGCCGCGGTGCCCGCGTAGGTGAGCATGGTTCGCCTGTTGACGTGATCGTCGGTATCAGGACTCATAGCCTACTTCAAACGAGGGAACGTTATGAACCTAACGACGCGAAGGGGTCCGATCGCCGCCACGCCTCCCGATTTCTGTCACGGCGACTGGACAAGTATTTATAACCGCGACGGGTCCACGGGGACATGCGACGGACCGATCCGGGCGAGCGCTGGGGGGACGTGGTCGCCGACAGCGACGCGACGGCGACGGAGTACCGCGACCGGGGCTGGACGACGGTCGCCGCCCACCCCGGCGACGTGAATCCCGTCCCCGACGCGGCGCGGATCGACGTCCTGCTCCCCGGATCGGAGTTCGAAGAGGCGTCGGCGATCGTCGGCGACGCCGACATCGACGCGGTGCGGATGTACGCCGCCGCGGCCGAGGGCGTCGAGTACCGGCTCGTCGTCGCGGAGGACGGGGAGGCGTCCGTCGCCGTCTGCGTGCCGACGTACCTCGGCGCCGCCGAGCTGGACGCGCTCCGGGTAACGGCGGAGGCGGCCGGCGCGCTCACCGTCCGGCTCCGTCCCCTCGACGACCGGGACGTCGTCGAGATCGACGTCGGCGACCCGACCGTCTTCTTCGACGCCTGAGCGGCCTCCGTCGACCACCGAGCCCGCCCTCACGACTCCCGGGCTCGCTTCCGACCGCGACCGCTCGGCGGGGACCGTGACAACCACGCACATGAGTATCTCTCTCGGAATAAACTTCGATGTATTCATAGTTGTGCGATCACGATCATTCACATGAACCGAGCAGAGAAGGCGGCCCTCCAGCTGCAGGCGGTCGCCGTGTTGCGGATGCTGAAGGAGACGCGAACGTACGAGGAGCTCTCCGAGGCGACCGGGCTCCCCGCCGGCGACTTAAATCGGTACGTGAACGGGCACGTCCTGCCCGGGGCCGATCGGGCGAGCGAGGTCGTCGAGGCGGTCGGACGGGAGGCGCTCGCCGACGAGCTGATCGCTCGCGTCAAGTTCGACGACGAGGGGTACGTCGACAACTCCGGCGTCGTCTTCGACCAGTCGTTCCTCGACTTGGTCGCGCCGGTCGCCGCGGAGACGTTCAGGTTCGAGTCGCCCGACGTCGTCCTCACCGCCGCCACCGACGGGATCACTCTCGGCGCGGCGATGGCCTCCTTCTTCGACGCGCGCCTGGCCTACGCCAAGAAGTCCAAGGAGACCGCGGTCGAGGAGTTCATCGAGTCGCGCCAGCGACTCGCGTCCGGGATCGAACTCACCTACTACCTCCCCGCGAGCGCGATCGACGCCGGCGACACCGTCCTCGTCGTCGACGACCTGATCCGGTCGGGCGAGACCCAGGAGCTGCTCCTCGACATCGCCCTCCAGGCCGACGCGGACGTCACCGGCGTGTTCACCCTCATCGCCGTCGGCGACGAGGGCATGGAGCGCGCGCGCGATATCACCGACGCGCCGGTCGGCGCGCTGACGACCTTCGAGTAGGCGCTCGCGCGGAGAGTAAACACGTTCGCGCATTTTACTCGGTCTATTGACGGCTTTTTTGTCCGAATTGTCCACATATGTGCGCATCTCGCGCGCTCGTTCAGCAAGGCTTATCATCTGATCCCGAGGAATTCTCACCTGTTCAATGGGGCTTACTGACACGCTCGCTGCGCGGTTCGACGTGAAGGAGCACGACTCCGACGTCCGTACGGAGCTGGTCGCGGGACTCACCACGTTCCTCGCGATGTCGTACATCATCGTCGTGAACCCGTTCATCCTCGCCGAGGCGATCCAGATCCCAGGCTACGAGTTCTTCGAGGTGGTCCAGATGATCGCCATCGCGACGATCCTCTCGTCCGCGCTCGCGACCCTCGTCATGGCGCTGTACGCGAACCGGCCGTTCGGGCTCGCGCCCGGGCTGGGGCTCAACGCCTTCTTCGCGTTCACGGTCGTCCTCGGGCTCGGCATCCCGTGGCAGACGGCCCTCGCCGCCGTGTTCGTCGAGGGGGTCCTGTTCATGCTGCTCACCGCGGTCGGCGCGCGGAAGTACGTCATCCAGCTGTTCCCCGAGCCCGTGAAGCGCTCGGTCGGGGCCGGTATCGGCCTGTTCCTGCTGTTCATCGGCTTTCAGGAGCTGCAGATCGTCGTCCCCGACGACGCGACGCTCGTCACGCTCGGCGGGGTCTTCGGGAACCCGTGGGCGATCCTCGGTCTGCTCGGACTCACGTTCACGTTCGGGCTCTGGGCGCGCGGGGTCACGGGCTCGATCGTGATCGGCATCCTGACGACCGCGGCCGTCGGCTGGGGGCTCACGCTGGGCGGCGTCTTCGAGCGCGGCGTCATCACCCCGGAGACGCTCCCGAGCGCGCAGTACGACATCTCGCCGCTCGCGGGGGCGTTCGTCGAGGGGTTCACCGAGATCGAGCCGCTCACGTTCGTGCTCGTCGTGTTCACCTTCTTCTTCGTCGACTTCTTCGACACCGCCGGGACGCTCATCGGCGTCTCGCAGTTCGGTGACTTCCTGGACGAGGACGGCGACCTCCCGGAGATGGAGAAGCCGCTGATGGCCGACGCGGTGGGGACGACCGCCGGCGCGGTGCTCGGCACCTCCACGGTGACGACGTACATCGAGTCGTCGACGGGGGTCGAGGAGGGCGGTCGCACCGGGCTGACCGCGCTCGTCGTCGCGCTGCTGTTCGTCGCGTCGCTCGGCGTGATCCCCGTCGTCGCCGCCATCCCGGAGTACGCCTCCTTCATCGCCCTCATCGTCGTCGGCGTGATGATGCTGCAGGGGCTCGTCGAGGTCGACTGGACGGACCCGGCGTGGGCGGTCTCCGCGGGGCTCACCGTCACCGTGATGCCGTTCGCGTACTCCATCGCCGACGGACTGGCGGCCGGCATCATCGCGTACCCGCTGATCAAGGTCGCGATCGGCGAGTACGACGACGTCGCGTTCGGCCAGTACGTCATCGCGGCGCTGCTCGTCGTCTACTACGTCCTGCAGACGCGCGGCGTCATCCTCTAGCGAGCGACGACGACGCCGCGTTCAACGAGCGACGACGACGCCGCGTCCGTTCGCCCGAAGCCGCGGTCCCCTTTTAATTTCGGACGCGGTTTGCGCTCGTCGCCCTCTTTTAAATTCGGACGTCGCCCGTGCGCGCCGCTCTTTTTTAAATTCGAACGCCGCCCGTGCGCGCCGCGCGCACCGCCCACCGTACTTCTTTACGCGTCAACGCCCTACGGGATAGTGATGACAGACCTGACGCTCTACGAAGTGGAGGGGTGCCCGTACTGCGCGAAAGTGAAGACCAAGCTCGCCGACCTCGGCCTCGAGTACGAGTCGGTGATGGTGCCGCGCTCGCACGGCGAGCGCACCGAGGTCGAAGCGATCAGCGGACAGACCGGCGTCCCCGTCCTCGTCGACGAGGCGAACGGGATCGAGGGGATGGCCGAGAGCGGCGACATCGTCGAGTACCTCGACGAGACGTACGGCAGCGCGAGCTAACTGGGGACCCACTCCCGACCGCGGCCCGTCTGTCGCGGCCCCGATCGAGAGGCTATTTATCCGACGGTCGCCACGTCCGGAGCGTGCGACTCGTCCACCGCGGTGAACGGTCCGAGGACAGTCCGGGATCCGACGACGACGACCGCGAGCCGACCGTCCTCGCCGACGACGTCGACGTCGCCCGGTCGACGCTCGAACAGGGCCGCGGCCTGATGTTCAGACGCTCAATTCCCGACGGATACGCGCTCGTGTTCCCGTTCGACGGGGTCGACGCGCGGTGGCTCCACATGGTGTTCGTCCCGTTCGCGATCGACGCGCTGTGGGTCGTCGACGGCGAGGTGCAGAAGCGAGCGCGGCTCGCCCCGTTCGTCGGACTGGGCCGGGCGCAGGCCGACACGGTCGTCGAGCTTCCAGCCGGCGCCGCGGCGGGGGTCGCCGTCGGCGACGAGGTCCGGCTCGTCGAGTGATCGGAACGACGCCTCGGAGCGGCCCGGCTCCTACGCCTCGTCCGCCGTCCTGAGTTCGATCTCGATCCGCGTGCCGCCGGTCTTGCTCTCGCCGATGTCGAAGGTGCCGCCGCCGGCGGAGACGATCCAGTTGACGTACCACAGCCCCAGTCCGCTCGCGTGTTCCAGCGGCGTCTCCTCGCCGGTGAGCACCGCGCGCTCGGCGGGCGGGATCCCCGGACCGTCGTCGGCGACGACGAGCGACGTCCACGACTCGCTGGGGAGCTCCGCGGCCGTGACGGTCACGGAGGGGCGGGCCGCGTCGTTGTGGCGGATCGCGTTGTCGACGAGCTCCGCGATCGCCTCGGCGAGATAGCCGACCGCCGACACCGTGATCCCCGCGGGAACCTCGGTCTCGATGTCGGCGCGCCCGCGGAGTTCGGACGGGAGCGCGGCCATCGCTTCGTCGACCGCGGCCGCGAGGTCTATCGGGCCGGGGGCGGGCTGGTCCGCGAGCAGCCGCTCGACCCGCCGAGAGGTCTCCCCGACGCGCAGCAGCCGGTCCGCGGTGTCGACGACGCGCTCCAGCTCGGTGGCGAGGGTCGGGTCGTCGACCGCCGCGACCGCCCGCTCCGTGAACCCCCTAACGACGTTGAGGTCGTTCCGGAAGTTGTGACGGAGCACCCGAGTCAACACCGCGAGCCGCTCCTCCCGCAGCGACGCCTCGGTGACGTCCTCGCCGACCCCCACCGCGCCGACCACCCGGTCCCCGTCGACGATCGGACCGAGCGAGAGGCGGTAGGGGACGCACTCGCCGGAGCGCGTGACGAGCGTCGCCTCGCACTGGACGCTCGCCTCGTCCCCGTAGACGGACTGGAGCGAGTCGGTGACCGCCGCGCGGCTCTCGTCGTCGAAAAGCGACGTCAGGGCGGCCCCGGACAGCTGCTCGCCCCCGTATCCCGCGTCCGCGGCGAAGCGCTCGTTCCACCGCGAGAGGGTCCCGCGTGTGGTGCACTCGAACATCGCGGCCGGGATCGTGGCGGCCACCGCGTCGACGAGGCGGAGCTGCGAACGGAGCCGCTCGTCGGCGGTGACTCGGTCCGTCACGTCGGTCACCCCGACGATCAGCCACTCGCGGCCGGCGATCGTCGCCGCGCGGACCGCGAGTTCGAGCCGCCGCGTCGGCGCGCTCGCGACGCTCCATTCGAAGCGGGTCACGCCGTCGGCGTCGAGGGCGTCGCCGATCGAGTCGCCGGCCACCGTCGTCTCCGACTCGCCGAGGTCCTCGAGCCCCATCAGCGTCAGCGTACCGCGGTCGCGGTCGAACAGGTCGGCCGCCGTCGCGTTGGCGGCGCGGATCTCGTGGGTCTCCGGGTCGCACGCGAGCGTGGGCGTCGGAACGGCGTCGACGAACGAGCGGAGGACGCGCGGGGTCGCGTCGCCGTCGGAGGCGCCGAGGCGCCCCTCCTCGGCTGAGGGATCCCGGTCGCTGCTCCGGTCGACGTCGCGGTCGTGCCCCATACGTAAGACTCCTGACTCATGCCGCCTTTATGTGTTTGTGGGTCCGCACTCCGACCCGATCGGGGTCGCCTCAGTCCGCTTTCGCCTGCCAGTCCCGAACGGTGTCGGCGCCGACGCCGTCGACGTCGGCGGCCAGGTCGTCCGGATCCGCGGATTTGAGCTCGTCGACGCCGGCGACGCCGGCGGCCTGGAGCTTCTCCGCGGTCCTCTCGCCGATCCCCTCGACCGTCTGGAGCTCGGAGCCCTCCTGTCGGGCGGTGAACTCCCGGTAGTTGCAGATCGGACAGCCGAGCTCCCACGGCTCGTCGCCGGAGTGGACCCGGAGGTGCGGGAGACCGTGCTCCTCGCAGGTCTCGTCGGTGATCTCGATCTCGCCGCGGCGGGGGAGGGGGAGCGAGTAGTCGCAGTCGGGGTACCGCGTGCAGCCGACGAGCCGGGAGCCCGAGCGGAGCCGCTTGATAGCCAACTCCCCGCCGGAGTCGGCGGTTTCACCGCCTCCGTCGCGCGGCGAAGCCGCGCCCTCCCCGCACTCGGGGCACGCCCCGATCACCTCGTCCTCCTGGTCGTCGGCCTCGTCGGCCTTGCACTGCGGGCAGCCGTGGACGAACGTCTTCCGGCCCGCGAGCATCTTCACGTGCCGGAGGTCGTGCTCCTCGCAGGTCTCGTCTAGGAGGAGCGGTTTCCCCGTGGAGGGGAGCGGGAGGGTGTACTCGCAGTCGGGGTAGCCGTCACAGCCCACGAAGTACGAGCCCTGGCGGGACTTCCGGACGAGGAGGTCCGCGCCGCACTCGGGACAGGGGCCGAGCGTCTTGTCCGCCTTCAGCGACTTCTGGAGGTGGTCGCCGACGGCCTCGCGGGAGTCGGTGAGGTCCTCGAACACGCGGTCGAGCAGCTCGCGAGACGCCTCGGTCACCTCGTCGTACTCCTTCTCGCCGGCCGCGATCGCCTGCATGTCGCGCTCCAGCTGGGCGGTCATCTCCTCGCTGACGATGTGCTCCGCGAACTCCTCTGCGGCCTCGACGACCGCCTCCGCGAGCCGCGTCGGGCGCGGCGGGTCGCTCTCGATGTAGTTGCGGTCGTACAGCTTCTCGAGGGTGCGGTGGCGGGTCGCCTTCGTGCCGACGCCGCGCTTCTCCATCTCCTCGATGAGTCGGGACTGCCCGTACCGGCGGGGCGGCTGGGTCTCCTTCGCGTCCGTGCGGCGGTCGTCGAGCGCGAGCGTCTCGCCGACCTCGACGTCGGGGACGATCCGCTCGTCGCTGGAGCGGTACGGGTAGAC
>NZ_JAWOBM010000054.1:0-4040 GCF_046498025.1 Halorubrum sp. | reverse complement strand
CTCGACCCGCACGGCGAGGCGGTGCTCGTCGGCGACGCCGACACCGAGGCCGAGCTCGTCGAGCGCTACGTGGACGGGGAGCCCGAGGCCGTCGAGTCGACGCTCGCGGACCCCGCGTCGCTCCGGACGCACGTCCTCTCCGCGATCGCGACCGGCTTCGCCGAGACGGAAGAGGAGATCCTCGGCGTGTTCGAGGGCACCTTCTACGCCCGGGAGGCGGGCGCCGGCGGCCTCGCCGACGCCGTCGCGGTCGCGGTCGACGACCTCGTCGCGGCCGGGATGGTCCGTCGGGAGACCGGCGGCGTCGAGGAGTACCGGCTCGTCGCCACCCCGGTCGGCGAGACCACCTCGAAGCAGTACGTCAGGCCCGAGACCGGCGAGCGGATCGTCGCGGGGCTGCGGACCGCAAGCGGGATGGCCAACGCGACGACGCTCACCGTCTTCGAGGTGATCTGCGACACGCCCGACATGCAGGACACCTACCTCGGCAACGAGGAGCGCGCCGAGATCTACCGGTTCGCGCGGGCGAACGCGGGCGAACTGACCACGGCGATGCACGAGACCGACGACTTCGAGGAGTGGCTGGAGTCGGTGAAGACCGCCCGGATCCTCGACGAGTGGATCGGCGGTGCGACCGTCGAGGAGCTCGTGGAGGCGTACCGGATCGGGCCGGGCGACCTCGACTCGCGGATCGAGCGCGCCGAGTGGCTGCTGAGCGCGGCCGAGGCGCTGGCGGAGACGATCGGCGTGGGCGTGCCGGCGGTCTCTCGGGCGCGAGCGCGGCTGTGAAACGGCGAAAGAGACCGACCGACTCGGTCAGTCCGCGGGCTCGACGGCCCGGTGGAACGGCGTCCGGGAGATGGTTCGCCGGAGGTCGGCCAGGGAGTCGCGGCCGGCGTCGCCGGCGACGGCCATCACCGCGAACACCTCCTGTCTGGAGACCTTCACGCCGGTCTCGGTGAGCGCGTCCTCGGGGCGGGACTTGAGCTCGCGGAGGGTGCCCACCGCGAGCAGGTACGGGACCGTCCACGCCTCCATCGTGTTCCCGTTCGAGAGCGGCATCGTCTCGAGGTACGCCTGCGCGTCGTCGAGGAACGACCGGGCGTACTCGGCGGTGCGACCGACGACGCGGGCGGACGACTCCCGGTTCTCGGGGTGGACGACGTGCTCCTGGTCGACGCCCTCGTCGGCCAGCCACTCCGCGGGGAGGTAGACGTTGTTCTCCTCGGTGTAGTCGTCGTACACGTCCTTCGAGACGTTCACGAGCTGGAGGAGGAGGCCGAACTCCTCGGCGGTGTCGCGGAGCCGCTGTGCGCGGTCCTCCGTGATCTCGCCGCGGGTGAGGAGGTTCGTGATGAGGTTCCCGACGGTGCCGGCGGCGTAGTAGCAGTACTGCTCCAGCTCGTCGCGGTCGCCGATCCGGAGCCCGCCCTTGGTGGCGTGCCGGTCGACGAACATCGCCATCCCGTCCACCATCTCCAGCACTGGCGGGACGATGGCCTCGCGGGCCTCGGGATCGAGGTCCTCGAACGTCGCCACGATCGTCGGCGACTCGGCGACCACCTCCCAGTCGTCGTCGCGTTCGGCCGGGGCCGGGAGCCACTCGTCGACGGCGTCGCGAAACGCCGCGATGTCGACGTCGCTCTCCGGGTCGATCGCGTTGCGATACGTGCGCAGCACGTCGCTTTGCGCCTCGGGCGGGATGTGACCGGCGTCCTCGACGGTGTCGGCGACGCGACAGAGGAGGTACCCCACGCAGATCTGTGAGGCCATCGGCTCCTCCAACACGTCGACAGTCAGCGCGAAGGTCCGAGAAACGCCCTGAACCGCCTCGTGACACCACGAGAGGTCGGGCTCAGCGGGACCGTGTACTCGTCCGCTCATTCAGTTACCGACACTTACGGCACAACGCATAAAAAGCCTCGTGGAACGCCCCACGCCTCCACGGGCCGCGACGACGACGTTCGCGGCGCCCCCTACGGGCCGGATTCGACCGACAGCGCCGCGATCGAGCGCGGCAAACCCCGCCCGCGTGTAGGATCGTGTGAAAACCGATAAGTCGTCGTGTCCAGAGTGGTTCGTATGGACTTCACGCTCTCCGAGGAGCAGCGTCAGATCCGCGACACGGTCGCGTCGTTCGTCGACGACGAGGTCGTTCCGCGGGCCGCCGAGATCGACGAGACCGACGAGTTCCCGGCCGACCTGATCGACGAGATGGCCGAGCTGGGACTCCTCGGAATGCCGTTTCCCGTCGAGTACGAGGGCGCCGGGCTCGACTACCACAGCTACGCGATCGGCCTCGCGGAGATCTCCCGGGGCTCGGGCGGGCTCGGCACCGTCGTCGCCGCTCACACCTCGCTCGCGGGGAACATGCTGTACGAGTTCGGCGACGACCGACAGAAGGAGGAGTACCTCACCGCGCTCAACACCGGCGAGGACATCGGGGCGTTCGCGCTCTCGGAGGCCGAGGCCGGCTCGGACGTCCCGGCGATGACCACTACCGCTGAGCGCGAGGCGGGGGACGCCTCGGAGCGGAGCGGCGTCGCCGCGGAGCGCGACGGCGACGGCTACGTCGTCGACGGCGGGAAGCTCTGGATCTCGAACGGCTCCGTCGCCGACACGGTGATCCTCTTCGCCAAGACAGACCCCGACGCGGGCCGGAAGGGGATCTCCTCGTTCGTCGTCCGCCCCGAGGAGGACGACGGGTTCATCGTGGAGGGGACGGAGGACAAGCTCGGCGACAAGGGGTGTCCGACCGCGGAGCTCCGCTTCGACGACATGTGGATCCCCGAGGACCGCCGGCTCGGCGAGGAGGGCGAGGGGTTCGTGCAGGCGCTGAAGACGCTCAACGGCGGGCGGATCACGATCGCGGCGCGCTCCGTCGGCATCGCCCGCGCCGCCCTCGACGAGGCGAAATCGTACGCGCAGGAGCGCGAGCAGTTCGACCGCCCCATCGCCGACTTCCAGGCGATCCAGCACAAGCTCGCCGACATGGACACGAAGGCCCGCGCCGCGGAGCTGCTGATGCACGAGGCGGCGGACCTGAAGATGCGCGACGAGGACTACATCAAGGAGGCCGCGCAGGCGAAGCTGTACGCCTCCGAGATCGCCCGCGAAGTCGCCAACGAGGGGATACAGATCCACGGCGGCTACGGGTACACGAAGGACTTCCCGGCCGAGCGCTTCTACCGCGACGCGAAGCTCTCGGAGATATACGAGGGGACGAGCGAGGTCCTGCGGAACACCATCGCCCAACAGCTCCTCGACGAGTAGGCGGGCGCGCGAAGCGGTTATCTCCCGGTTTCGTCGTCGTTCGGTTCGTCGAGACTGTCGGCGTCTTTCTGATCCTCGACGGAGTGGTCGGCGTCTTCCTTCCTCTCGACGGGCTCGTCGGCCGCGGCGTCGTTCTCGACGGGCCCGTCGTCGGCGTCTTCCTCCTTCTCGACGGGCTCGTCGGCTGCGACGTCTCGGTCGTCGGTCCGGTGGGGCACGTCCGCGTCCGACGGGAACCGGTCCACCGCGTACTCGCCGGTGTCGATCCGTTCGGCGGGGCGGGAGTAATCGCGCTCGCTCACCGAGAAGTCGGGACGGATCACGCCTTCGTCGGGTATCTCCGGAGTCGGCTCTGTCTCGTCGTGAACCTCCGACGTCGACTCGGTCTCGTCGGGTGTCTCCGAGGTCGACTCGTCCCCGTCGCCCGTTGCGCCGACGTCGGGTTCGGCTCGGTCCGGCTCTCCGTCCGCGCGGTCGGCGTCGATATCTCCGGCGGAGCCGTCCGCGACGTCGACGTCGCCCTCGAACCACTCGAACCGGTCCCGCCGGCTGCGATGGCTGACGACCGCCGACTGAAGCCGCTCCTGCAGCGTCTCGCGGAGCTCGATCGCCTCCTCGAGTTCGAAGTCGACGGCGGCGGCGGACGTGCCGGCGATCGAGCTGCTCCCGGCGGTGTCGGCGACGACCGTCGCCACGTCCCAGCGGCGCTGGAAGACCGTCCGGCTGTCGATGACCGTCTGGATCCGGTAGTACGGGACGACCGTCAC
>NZ_JAWOBM010000005.1:0-58733 GCF_046498025.1 Halorubrum sp. | reverse complement strand
TGCTGGTAGTGGTCGATGAACACCGCGGTCGGCTTCTCGTACCCGTACTCCTCGGCGACCTGATTGATGAAGTACAGCGTCAGCGTGGAGTCCTTCCCGCCCGTCCACATCACCGCGGGGTTCTCGTACTGCTCGAGGCCCCGCTTCGTGACCTCGATCGCCTTCTCGAGTTTGTGTTGCAGCGACGGGTAATCGGCCGGATCCTCGCCCTCGCCGTCCGTGTAATCGACGTCGACGCTCGCCGGAAAGTCATCGCTCATACGGCAGAGTTGTCACTGCGGAGGCAAATAGTCCTTCTGAAACGGCGCGGCTTGCCAGTACGCCCGACCCGCGGCGGGACTCGGCGTGACCGGCGGGGCTCGCCAGAACACAAGGAATATGTCGGCAGCACTGGATACTCTGCCCATGGGACTTTTCGATAGGCTGCGCGGCGACGACGACGAGCGAGTCGTCTTCCTCGGCATCGACGGGGTACCGTACGACCTCGTGCAGGATCACCCCGACGTGTTCGAGAACCTCACGGCGATCGCCGAGACGGGAACGGCCGGGCGCTTGGAGAGCATCGTCCCGCCCGAGTCGAGCGCGTGCTGGCCGAGCCTCACGACGGGGGTGAACCCCGGCGAGACGGGCGTCTACGGCTTCCAGGACCGCGAGGTCGACTCCTACGAGACGTACGTTCCGATGGGGAAACACGTGAAGGCGACGCGGCTGTGGGACCGCGTCACCGACGCGGGCCGGGACGCGACCGTGCTCAACGTCCCCGTCACGTTCCCGCCGTCGACGCGGATCCAGCGACAGGTCTCCGGGTTCCTCTCGCCCGGGCTCGACGCCGCCGCGAGCGACGACGCGGTCGAGACGGTGCTGCGGGACCGCGACTACCGCATCGACGTGAACGCGAAGCTCGGCCACGACGACGACAAGACCGAGTTCATCGAGAACGCCCACGCCACCCTCGACGCCCGCTACGACGTGTTCACCCACTACCTCGCCGAGGACGACTGGGACCTCTTCTTCGGCGTCTTCATGAGCACCGACCGCGTCAACCACTTCCTGTTCGGCGACTACGCGAACGACGGGGAATACAAGGACGACTTCCTCGAGTTCTACCGCACGCTCGACGAGTACATCGGCGAGATCCGGGCGTCGCTCGACGACGACACGACCCTGATCGTCGCCTCCGACCACGGCTTCACCGAGCTCGAGTGGGAGGCGAACTGCAACAAGTTCCTCGCCGACGAGGGGTGGCTCTCCTACGAGGACGACGACCACGACTCGCTCGAGGACATCGACGACGACACGCGGGCGTACTCGCTCATCCCCGGGCGCTTCTACCTCAATCTGGAGGGCCGCGAGCCCGAGGGAGTCGTCCCCGAGTCCGAGTACGAGGCGGTCCGCGAGGAGCTCAGAAGCGACCTCGAGGGGCTCACCGGCCCCGACGGCCGCCGGGTGTGCAAGCGGATCGTGAACGGCGAGGACGCCTTCGAGGGCGCCCACGACGAGATCGCGCCCGACCTCGTCGTCATCCCGGCGGACGGCTTCGACCTGAAGGCCGGCTTCGGCGACAAGGAGGCCGTCTTCACCGAGGGACCGCGCAACGGGATGCACAAGTTCGAGAACTCGCTTCTGTACACCACCGACCCGAACGTCGACGTCGCGGGCTCGAACCTCTTCGACGTGGCCCCGACGATCCTCGACCTGATGGACGTCGACGCGGAGGCCCCGTTCGACGGCGAGAGCCTGCTCGCGGAGTAACGCCGGTTTCGGCGGCCTCACCGCCACGCCGACCGCGACGTTTTCACCCCAGCAGCGACCACCGCTCGCCCGGCGCGGCCCGGAAGCCGTACAGCTCCGCGTCGTCGACGACGATCAGCCGGTCGCCGACCGCGAACAGCTCGTCGACGGTGACCCCGTCGGGCAGCGGTGCCGTCCAGCGGTTCTCTCCGTCAGTCCCCACGGCGGTGATCCGCGGTTCGTCCTCCTCGCCGAGGCCGACCTCGTCCTCGGCGACGTACACGCCGTCCGCGTCGGCCGCCAACAGGTCGCGGGTCGGGAGGTCGGAACGCTCCCAGACGACCTCGCCCGCGGCGGCGTCGATCGCTCGCATCGTCCCGCCGGCCGAGTAGTAGAACCGACCGCCGGCGCGGGAGATCGCACGGGGTCGGCTCGAGGGGATCGACACGGACAGCGCGAACCGGCGGTCGAGGTCGCGGCGGTAGCCGGTGACGCGCTCGTTCGAGTCCCTGGCCACTAGGGTCCCTCCGAAGACGGCGAGCCAGTCGACCTCGACCGACAGCGAGCGGGCGACCCGTCGCTCGCCGGTCGGGTCGAAGCGAGCGAGGACGGTACCGTCGCCCCCGGAGCCGCCGTCCGGGCCGACGCCCGCGACGGCGACCCACGCGTCCCCGCCGTCGACCGCGACGCGGTCGGGGGTGACGGCGAGCGACCCAACGTCGCTCCCGTCGGGCCACGCCTCGCTCAGCGCGAACGCGCGGTCGCCTGTCTCGGCGTCGAGGACGACGACGTCGTCCCCGACCACGGCGGCCACGAGGCGGTCGCTGGCGCGGACGGCGTCGACGTTCTCGGGGAGGTCGTCGTCCGTCGAGCCGTCGGCGCTCGCGGTCGAGCCGTCGGCGCTCGCGGCGTCCACGTCGACCTGCCACCGGATCGGGTCGCGCTCGTCCGCCTCGCTCCCGTCTTCGTCGACCGTCGGGTCGTCGAGGTCGAGCGCGGCCGTCTCGCGGTCGATCGCGGTCACGCGGTCGCCCTCGACGGGCGCGACGATCGACGTCTCGGTGACGGCGGGCGGGCCCGCGGCCCGTCGCTCGGTCTCCGCCTCGAGTCGGGTGTCGCCCGCCGGGTCGAGCGCGGTGACCGCCGCGTTTTCCACGTCGTACCACGTCTCCGATTCGAAGTCGTACGTGCGGCCGGACCGGTTCCGCAGGACGAACAGCCGGTCGCCAGCGGGGAGAAACCAGCGGTCGTCGACTTCGAGCAACCCGCCGCCCGCGAGCGACGACTCCCAGGCGAGGTCGCCGCCGCCGGGGCGGTAGCCGCAGCCGGCGAGGGCGCCGACGACACCGAGCCCGACCGCCGCGAGGAATCGGCGCCTGGAGAGGCCCACGGTCGCGTCGCGTCCCGTCACGCGGTCTCACCCGCGAGTTCGCGGAGCCGCCTGACGCGTTCGCGGGTCGGCGGGTGCGTCTCCGGGAAGACGTCGGTGCTCACGAGCTCCTCGTCGCCGAACGCGCGGCTCTCCAGGGGCGCGACGTACAGGGCCTCGGCACCGCCGTCGAACTCGCGGAGGTCGCGTTCGGGCACCGCCGGCATCGTCTCGTCGAGCGTCTCCAGCGCCGCCGCGAGCGCCGCCGGCGACCCCGTGATCTCGGCGGCCGCGCGGTCGGCCGCGTACTCGCGGTACCGCGAGAGCACCCGGTGGATCAGGACGCTCCCGACCCAGAACATCGCCGAGACGGTGAGCGTGAGGACCGCGCTCACCGCGATCACGACGATCCCGACCGCGAGCGCTCGGCCGTCGCGGTTGCCGCCGGACCCCCCGCCACCGAAGCTGAGGAACCGGAACAGGCCGTAGAGGACGTAGAAGGCGAGCACGGCGAGGTAGTACGTGACCGTCGGGAGCAGCCACGCGACGGTCATGAGGCTGGCGTCTCGGTTCGCGAGGTGCGCGATCTCGTGGGCCAGCACGGCGTCGCGCTCGTCGTCGTCGAGCGTCTCCAACAGCGCGGTCGTGACGACGACAGTGCCGTCGCCCAGCGTCCCGACCGCGAAGGCGTTCGGCAGCGCCGTCCGCGCGACCGCCACGTTCGGCTTCGGGACGTCCGCCTGCGCGGCCACCCGCGTGACGGCGGCGTGCAGCTCCGGGTACTCGTCGGCAGACACCCGACGCCCGCCGACGGAGCGAAGGACGGTTCGGGGGCCGTACCGGTACTGAACCGCGAGCCCGCCGAGGACGACGACCGCGAGAACGACCGGGTCGACGTACACCTCGCCGGTGTAGGGGCGTTCGTTCGCCCACTCCAAGAGCGGGAGCCCGACCGCGTTGACGAGGAAGACGAACGTGTACGCG
Source organism: Halorubrum sp. (assembly GCF_046498025.1). Taxonomy (NCBI): domain Archaea; kingdom Methanobacteriati; phylum Methanobacteriota; class Halobacteria; order Halobacteriales; family Haloferacaceae; genus Halorubrum; species Halorubrum sp. The sequence goes on along the minus strand of NZ_JAWOBM010000005.1, from coordinate 54,649 downwards.
AACGCGAACGGGAGCGCGATCACCAGCCCGACCGCGATCAGCATCCGGAGGCGTAGCTGGCGGTCCCGGTCGAGCCGGTTCGACGGCGCGAGCGCGCGAAGCGGGCGGAGGGATCGGAGCCGGTCTGCGATGGAGGGCGACATCGTGTTCGACCGGCGCGTTTGGTCGGCGGCGAGTTAAATCCGTTCGGTCGGTGTCGAACACCGCATACAGAGCACGTCGGTGCCGGCCCAGTTGACGTCGTTCGACCCGCAGTCCGGGCACCGGTGCGTCTCGTTACCGTACTCCGTCGTCCCGCGCGGCGCCGCGAGGTGGCCGTCCGCGACCGCCTTCTCGACGAGCCCCGCGAAGCGCTGCTTTTTAATCCGGGCGCGGTGCGCGAGGAAGTCGCCCGGCCGCGAGGGGTCGGACCCGTGGAGGTCCTCCCACCGGATCGCGATCTCGCCGTTCGCTTGTCCCCGGGCGACTTGCTTGATCGTCGCGGCGGCGGCCCCGAACAGCGGCGTCGTCGCGAGCGCCTGCGGCGAGTCGATCGCGTCGCCGGCGGCCGCGTAGCGCGCCGCGGCGTCGTCGTACGCCGCCCCGGCGCCGTCGAGCCCCCCGGCGATCTTGAAGTCGGCGACGAACTCCGCGAGGCAGGCGCCCTGACCGGGCGCGTCGAGGACCCGCTGGAAGTCGCGCGTCGCGGCGATCCCCTCGACCGCTCGCCGGGTGGCCCGCGGGTCGACGCCGGCGACCCGGTACGCGACGGCCGCCGCGAGCAGCTGTTGAAGTCCCTGTCCGATCCACCCCTTCTCGTCGGGGGCGAAGGGGTCGAGACCCTCGCGGGGGTCGGCGAGCACCCGGCGCCCGCCGCGCGTGTACCGGTTCCCGGCCGTCTCGTACTCGCGGGCCGCGAGCGCGTCGACCGCGGCGTCGTGGTGGCCGCCGTCCTGCGTGTTCATACCGGATACAGGGGCCGGACCGAGTTGCGTGTGACGGTCGCCGCGGGACCGAGGCCCGGGCGAGCAACGGCGCGACGGTCGAGCGTCAGCGCTCGGGGGCGAACGCGGCGCCTCCGTCGGCGGCGGGAGCGGTCGGTTCCCGCTCGGTCGCCGGCGCGGGACGGACGGACTCGTAGAACGCGACCGAGTACGTCGCGTAGAACGCGGCGAACACGCTCGTCAGGAGGAGGTACCCGACGCCGGCGACGACGAGCACGGGAAGCGTCGGTTCGACCGGCACGAGGTCGGCGAGCGGCGTCGCGGCCGCCCCCGCGGACTGCGGACCGAGGACGATCGACGCGGCCGCGGCCAGCGTCCCGAGGGCGACGCTCCCGGCGAGGAGGACCAGCGTGTAGCCGACGACGCTCACCAGGTTCGATCGGACGAGTCCGACGCTGCGCCGGAACCCGTCGACGAGATCCGCGTCGTCGAGGACGATCGCGTGAGCGTAGAACTGGACGGCGAAGGTGACGAGGAGGTACGCGAGGAGGAAGCCGCCCCCGACGACCGCGAGGAGCGCGAGCAGCGTCGGATCGACGCCGACGCCCGGCGCGCCGGTGGGCATCGACGCCACGCCGCCGACGACGACGATGAGCCCGCCGATGAACGCGACGAACCCGAAGGCGAAGTTGATCGCGAGGAGCACGAGGTACGCGAGCAGCAGCGACACGTAGTTGTCCTTCCCGGCGGCGACGAGCGTGCGGAGACCGGTCCGCCCGGCGATCGCCTCGCTCGCCATCCCGAGCAGCCCGCCCTGGAAGAAGGGGAGGGCGAGGACGAGGACGCCGAACGTGGCGAGCGAGACGAGCGCCGCCAGAACCGGCCGCGTCGAGGGGACGATGAAACTCGGGACCTGCGCGAGCCCGTACAGCGCCGTGACGAGCAGGAGGACCGGGTTGCGAGCGATACCGCCGACTGCCGGACGGAGGGCGTGGAGGGCCGCCATGGCCTCACGTTTCGGCCGACAGATATAAAATGACTGCCTCGTCGATACCCTCAGCGGGAGACGCAGTCCGGATCCCCCCGTCCGGCACCGAAAATACGCTCGTCGCCGAGGGGCCCTCACTTCCACGGAGTACCGACCACCTCGGCTTGGATCCCGTGGCCGACGCGCAGTCGGCAGTCGGACTCGGGCGTGGCGACACAGGGGAGGACGTACCCGGCCTCGAGGGAGGACGGTTTCAGTGCCCGCGGTGCCGTCTGGTGGCACATCTCCCCGTCGAGCAGTTCCGCGGTGCAGGTGCCGCACGCTCCGTACAGACAGCCGTACGGAAGGGCTTCGTCGGCCCGTTCCACCGCGTCGACGACCGTCTCACCCTCCTCGACGCGGATCGTCTCGGTCCGCCCGTTCGGGCGGACCAGTTCGACGGCGTGGGTCGTCGCGTCCGTCACGACCGATCACTGCCAGACGTCGCTCGTGCAGTCGCCGCCCGGCCAGCGGATCTCGTGAGCCCGCGCCGGTCCCCCGGGCGCGTCACCGAAGTCGACGAGGAACTCCTCGTCCAGTTCCATCCGCCCCTCGTCGGGGTAGACGTCGGCTTTGAACATCAGCGAACCCTCCGTGGCGATGTCCGGGAAGAACTGGTTGTCCCACGACGAGAACAGCGACGTCGTCCAGTAGAGCCGCTCGCCGTCCCGGGAGAGCTGGAGCATCTGCGGCGACCCGCGGATCTCCTCGCCCTGCACCGTCTGCCGGTCGCCGAAGAGGCCGCCGGCCCATATCCGATCGACCAGTCGCGGATCGCCCGCGTCGCTCACGTCGTACATCCGCACGTCGCCGTGAAGCCAGTTCGAGAAGAACAGGTACTGGTCGTCCAGCGACAGCAGGATGTCCGTGATGAGCGGCGGCACCGGCATGTCCCAGTCCTCGTGTTCGCGCGGGTCCTCGTCGATGACGACGTCCCAGTCCCACGCGCCGTCGCTTTTCTCGTAGAACCGGATGATGTTCGAGGAGAGCGCTGCGCCGACGTACCCCTGCGTCTCCTCGGGGTTGTGGCTCATCCGAACCTCGAGCGGAATCCGTCCCTGTTCCCCGAATTCGAGCGTCTGGAGGTGCTCGCGGTCGTCCCACGACCAGATGTGGACGCTGTCGCCGTACTTGCCCGCCTCGACGTCGTCGAGGTCGAACCCCGGATAGTAGGTGTTCGGCGCGGCCCACTCGCTCGAGATCATGACGTCGTGGCGGGGCTGGTACCAGTAATCGTAGTTCATCTCCATGTCGCCGCGGTCGGCCTCCCAGCTGCCCTCGATGCTGAAGTCCTCCTGGTCCAACTGGAGGAACCCGCCGGGGAGCTCGCCGTTCGCGTCGCCGAGCATGCTGATGACGATCTTCCCGCCGGGGACGCAGTGGACCGTGTGCGGCGCGGACAGGTCGTGTTCGAACACCTCCTCCGGTTCGATGACTTTCACCATCTCGGGATCGCGCGGGTCCTCGGCGTCGATGACGTGAATGCGTGAGGACCGCTGGCCCGGAACGACCAGATACTGTCGAGCGAGTCCCTCGGCGTGACACGACGACGAACAGGCGTTCCAGCCGAAGTGGTGGAGCTCGTCCCCCTTGTTGGGCATCTCGACCGTGTCGATCAGTTCGCAGTAGGTGTCCGACGCGGGGTCGAGGTCGACGACGCCGATCATGTCCGGACCCTCGTTCTCCATGCCCACTCGCGGCGCCATCACGTACGCCGTTTCTTCGCGACCGCTCTCGGTCCGCATCGCGGCCGGCGTCGGATACCCCGGCCCCTCGACTTCTTCATGCTCGTGACCGCTCTGTTCTGCATCGTGACCGGGCCTGTCAGTGCTCATCCCAAATCGTCAGTTGATATTAAGCACTATTAATAATGTACTATTATTTGTACTCTCAGCGCTTTCAATTATCGAAGGTGACGGCAGAGCTCACTGAGCGCGGTGGTGTCTGGACGGTCACCACCCGCCTCTAGTTCGCAAACGTGGGTGGACGGCGGCGCTACCAGGTGAGTCCCTCGTACGTCAGCCCGTCGCGTCGATCGATTATCCGTCGGCCGTCGATGACGATCGGCTCGCTCATGGCGTCGAACGCGTCGTCGAGCGCCGCGAACTCGTCCCAGTCGGTGACGACGAGCGCGGCGGTCGCGCCCTTCAGCGCGGCGGCCGCGGAGTCCGCATATGTGACGTCGGAGAAGCGCTCGCGCATATTGTCGGTCGCGACCGGGTCGTACGCCGCGACCTCGGCGCCGCGCGCCTGCAGCTCCTCGATGACCGGGATCGCCCGCGAGTTCCGGACGTCGTCGGTTCCTGGCTTAAAAGCGAGGCCGAGTACGGCGACGCGCTCGCCCGCGACGTCGGCGTGGGAGTCGAGGAGTTCGAGCATGCGTTTCGGCTGGCCGTCGTTCACCGCGACCGCGGCGTCGAGGAGGGCGGGCTCGTAGCCCGCCTCGCGGGCCGCAGCCCTAATTGCATCGACATCTTTGGGAAAACAACTCCCACCCCACCCCACCCCCGAGCGGAGGAACTGCGCCCCGATTCGGTCGTCGAGACCCACCGCGTCCATCACCTCGTAGGCGTCGATCCCGAACCGCTTGCAGATGTTTCCGAGGTCGTTCGCCAGCGAGATCTTCGACGCGAGGAACGCGTTGTTCGCGTACTTGATCATCACGGCCGTCTCGGGGTCGGTCCGGATGACCGGGACGTCCCCGTCGGTCGCGGCGAGCAGCGGCTCGTAGAGGGCCTCCAATCGCTCGGTTGCCCGGTCAGACTCGGTGCCGAAGACGAGCTTGTCCGGGTGCTGGAAGTCGTCGACGGCGGTGCCCTCACGGAGGAACTCCGGGTTGGTCGCGAGCTCGACGCGGTCGGCCGCGTCGCCGGCGCCCGCGGTGAGCGTCTCGCGGACCGCGCCGACGCCTGGGGGCGTGATCGTGCTCTTGACGACGACGAGGTGGCGGTCGGCGTCGGGGGCGGACGCGGCGTCGCCGTCATCGGAGGCGACGGTGCCTTCGGCGCTCGCCAGCGCCTCGCCCGTCATCTCGGCGGCCGCCGTGAGGGGGCCGAGGTCGATGCTGCCGTCCTCGCGCGAGGGGGTGCCGATCGCCAAGAACGTCACGTCGGCGTCGGGGACGCCGTCGTACTCGGTGGTCGCGCGAAGCCGGTCGCCCGCGTGTTCGGCCAGGAGGTCGTCGAGACCCGGCTCGTGGATCGCGGCGTGGCCGTCGTTCAACGCGGCGACGATGTCGGGATCGATGTCGATCGCGGTGACGTCGTGGCCCGCGTCCGCGAGGCAGGCCGCGAGGGTGGTTCCGACGTACCCGCTACCGACGACGGTGACTCGCATGTCGAAGCAAGCGACCCCCGACCCAAAGAGCGTTGCGCGTCTCCACATCGAGACGTCCGTCGCAGAGGAGTGAGACGGGACGGCCCGGTCCCGGACGATTCTTACCGGCGCGACTCCGAGACGTCGATATGTCCGAGCCCGAACGACCCGTAGAGGACCCGACCGCGAGCGGACGCGGGCCGGTCGCGCGAGCCGGGTGGGCGCTCGTCCTCGTGCTGCTCGCGGTGCCGATGGCCGTCATCCCCGCCGCCGGCGACCTCACGGTCGTCACCCTCTGGGGATTCCTCAACGCGGGCGCGTCCGGCTCGGGTCTCGGCGGGTACCCCGTGTGGTCGTACTTCCTCGACCAGTCGCGGCCGTTCGCGTCGCTCCCGGCGTCGATCCGCGCGTGGCCGCTGGCGGTCGGCTTCCACCTGCTCGCCGCGGCCAGCGCCGTCGCAGGCGTGGCGTTCGGCCGCGAGGACCGCCGCCTCACCGGTGGGCTGCTCGTGCTGGCGGCCGCGGCGAGCCTCTGGGTCTCGGTCGGACTCGCGACGCGGTTCGGGGTCGGGACCACGTCGGGGTTACTCACCGTGATCCCGGTCGGCGCCGCCGCGACGCTCGCGGTCGCCGTCGCCGCGTACGGGCGCGACCTCCGCGCGGTCGTCGTGCAGTGAGGGGGTCGGCGACCGTGAACCGGCGCCGCTGACGGGGAGGCGGCCACGCCGCGACGGGAGCGTTTCTCGCGGGGTTCGTGCAGCTCGTCGTGGTGTGACCCGCACGGGACCGCACCGGCTTTTCAACCCGGCACGCCCTGCGTCCGGACATGTCCACGACCGTGTCGACGCCCGACGCCGACGAGACGTGCGCCTACTGCGGCTCGCGGATCTTCGAGCACGACCCGATCTGCGTCCGGGACTGCGACGACGGCTGCGGTTCGCCCGCGTACTTCTGCAACTACGCCCGCCTCGCGGCGCACGTCGACGAGAACGACCTCACCGCGGGGAACGCCTGCGGGTGGTCGCCGGAGGAGTGACGTGATCAGGGCGCAGTCGTTCGGCTCGCGCGGGGTCACCGAACGCCCAGATATCCCGCCGTCGCTCTCGCGATCGCCCCGGTCGTTTCGTCGGTCAGTTGCCCTTCCTCGCCGCGGATATCCGCATGTCGTATCGTCACGACGGTCCACGGGTTGACGTACGTTTCGCGCGGGAGCCCCCCCCCGCGACGAAATCGCTATCCGTGAGCGGGATCGCAGCCGACCGACGCGTCGTCGTCGCGGCGACGTAGACGGCCTCTTCCTCCGCGAACGGATGCGTGTCGTCGTTTATCCGGATATACGGTCGAAAGTCGTTGTCCGAGAACAGATCCGGCCCCTTGACCACCGTGCCGCGTTCGGCGGTCACGCTTCGTCCTCGCCGTAGTAGTCGTCCGTCGTCGACGCCGAACTCGCCGCCTGCTGTGCGGCGAAAGACGCGAGCCGGTCGTCCTCGGCGACCGCCCAGTATCGACCCCGGTGACGGACGAGTCCGCGGTCATCGAGTCGGGACAAGACGGCGCCGACGCTCCCGCGTTTGATCCCCGTTCGCTCGTGGAGCTCGGTCTGCGTGAACGCCTGATCGTCGTGGTCGGCGAGGAACGCGAGGATGCGATACGGTTGCGTTCCGGGAGCGACGTCGAGTGCCGCCTCCGGCTCGTCGTCGAACGCGTCGATACCGATCGGCATGTGACATAGTATGTAATATTCTGTAATAAATGTGCGGTCGAGACAGAGTCCGACGAGCGTCGAAGCCAGCGCCAATGAGATCCGTCTCGGATCCGCGTCGTCCGCTACTCGTTTCGCGGACTGCTCGGGTGGTAGTCGGTGTCGTACTGGCCCGGGTTGCCGTCGACGCGGTCGGGGTTGATCCGGCCGGCGAGCAGCATGAAGTCGAGGACGGTGCAGTACAGCATCGCCTCGACGACGGGGACGGCTCGCGGCGGGAGGACGGGGTCGTGTCGGCCGACGACCTGCACCTCCTTCTCCTCGCCCGTCTCCCAGTCGGCGGAGCGCTGCTTCTTGGGGATCGAGGTGGGCGCGTGCCAGGTCGCCTCGCCGTAGACGGGCTCGCCGGTGGTGATCCCGCCCTGAAGCCCGCCGTGGTCGTTGCCGACGGGGACCGGGTCGCCCGCCTCGCTCTCGACGTGGTCGAAGGACGCGCCGTCGTCGAACGTCCAGTCCTCGTTGCGCTCGCTGCCGGTGACGTCGCTCGCGCCCGTGCCGAGCCCGTACTCGACGCCGGTCGTCGCCGGAATGGAGAACATCGCCTGCCCGAGCCGGGCGGGGAAGCTGTCGAACCGCGGCGCGCCGAGCCCGCGAGGGACCCCGCGGCACTCGAAGTAGATGGAGCCGCCGATGGAGTCGCCGCGCTCCTGGTACCGTTCGATAAGCGCCTGCATCTCGGCGGCCGCCTCGGGGTCGGCGCAGCGCACGTCGTTCTCCTCGCTGTGTGCGAGCAGCTGCTCGAAGCTCACGTCGTCGGCCTCGACGTCGCCGATGCGGTTGACGTGCGCTTTGATCTCGACGTCGTAGTCGGAGGCGTCGAGCACCTGCTCGGCGACCGCCCCGGCCGCGACCCAGTTCACCGTCTCGCGCGCAGAGGAGCGCCCGCCGCCGCCCCAGTTGCGCGTGCCGAACTTCGCGGAGTAGGTGTAGTCGCCGTGCGAGGGGCGCGGCGCCGTGACGTACGGCTCGTACTTCCCCGAGCGCGCGTCCTTGTTCTGGATCACCATGCCGATCGGCGTGCCCGTGGTGTAGCCGTCCTGGACGCCGGAGTTGACGACGACCTCGTCGGGCTCGCCCCGGGAGGTGGTGATCATCGACTGACCCGGCTTGCGCCGGTCGAGCTGCGCCTGGATCGCCTCCTCGTCGAGCTCGACGCCGGCGGGGACGCCGGAGACCGTCACGCCCATCGCGTCGCCGTGGCTCTCGCCGTACGTCGTCAGCTGGAAGAGCCGACCGAACCGGTTCCCGTTCATACCATCACGTATGGCCGGGGGCATATAGGGGTTGCAATCCGCGCAACCGAGCGCTCGGCGCGAGGGGCCCGTCACCGCTCGGACGGTGCGGCCGTGCGGTCAGCCGGAATCAGAGCTCGGGGCGCGTGCCGAGCGTCACGTCGACGGTCTCCTCGTCGCCGTCGCGGACGACCGTGACCGCGATCGTATCGCCCGGGCGCGTCTCCAGGGCGAGGTACTGCGAGAGGTCGGCGCTCTCGACGACCGGCGCGTCGTCGAGCGCCACGATGGTGTCGCCGCCGGTCGGCACCGTCGCGCCCTCGACGGTCGTCTCGCTGTCGGTGTCGCGGAGCGCGCCGTCGGCCGGGCCCCCGTCGACGACCTCGGCGACGTAGACGCCGCGGGCCTCGGGGAGGTCGTTGCCCGCCGCCAGCAGCGGGTCGACCGCCAACACGCTCACGCCGAGGTAGGAGTGCTCGTAGCTCCCCGTCTCGATCAGTCGCGGAACCACCTCGTTCGCGAGGCGCGCGGAGACGCCGAAGCCGAGGTTCTCCCCCCGGGTCGCGGTCGCGACGCCGATCACGGTGCCGTCGAGGGTGACGATCGGGCCGCCGCTGTTGCCCGGATTCAGCGCGGCGTCAGTCTGGATCGCGTCGGCGATCGAGAACCGACCGCGCGCCGTCGACGAGGCGGGGATCGTCCGGTTCCGGCCGCTGAGGATCCCCTGCGTCGCGGTGCCCTCCAGGCCGAGCGGCGCCCCGACGACGAGCACTTCCGTGCCGATGGGCGGGAGGTCCGTCGCCACCGGGAGGGGATCGCCGGGGAGCTCGCCGTCGAGCTCGACGACCGCGAGGTCGCTGTACGGGTCGCGGCCGACGACCGCGGCGTCGAGCCACGTCTCGTCGGCCGCCTGCACGCGGATCGTGTCCGGATCGCCGATGACGTGGTCGTTCGTGATCAGGTGATCGGCGTCGTACAGGAAGCCCGATCCCTGTCCGGCCGGCCCGCCCTCCGCCGGCCCGAAGGCGGTGTCGCGGCTCTCCACGTACGTTCGGACGCGCGCCACGGAGGGCGCGACCGCCTCGTACACCTCGTCGTAGCCGGCCCCGTCGGCGTCGCCGAGCTGCGAGTCGGTCTGCGGCTGCGCCGCAGGGGTCTCGTCGCCGTCGGGCGGCGTGCCGTTCGCGGCGAGACAGCCGGCCGCCGCACCGGTCAGCAGTGCCGTTCCCGCGCCGAGGACCTCGCGTCGGGTGCGCTTCATGGAGCGGGTTACGGCCCGAATCGGGTTAAACGACCGGGTGAGCCCGTGAAATAGAGGCGGTTCGTGACCGACGATGCCGACGCCTCGCCGCGTCCGGGACGCCGACGCCTCGCCGCGTCCGGGACGCCGACGCCTCGCCGCGACCGACGGGAGTTTATAAGCCGACGCCGTTGGTGGGGGCGTGCGCGATCGTTTCACCTCCGATCTGGGCGTGTACGCCCTCTCGGGTCTGTTCTCGCTCGTCGTGTTCGGCGTGGCGCTGGCGGTCCTCTCGCGGGCGCTACCGGGCGGGCTCGGCTCCCGCCAGCTCGTCGGACTCGTGGTCGGGTACCTGCTGTTCCTCGGCGTCTACACCGTCGCGTGGTTCATGTACAGAGAGATCGACAGCCGCGAGGAGATGTAGGACCCGCCGTCGGTCACCTGCCTGCCGAACGGTTTTCACGCCGCCCCGTGACGGGCCGGTATGACCTGGGACACGATCACGCTCGACGTCGACGCCGAGAGCGACGTCGCGACGCTCACCGTCGACCGCCCGGAACAGCTGAACGCGCTCACCGTGGACACGCTCGAAGCGATCGAAGACGCGCTCGCCGAGGCGGAGGCGGCGGGCGTCCGCGCGCTGGTGCTGGCCGGCGCGGGCGACGACGCGTTCGTCGCGGGCGCGGACATCTCCTACATGGTCGAGCTGTCGACGCCCGAAGCGCAGGCGTACGCCGAACTGGGCCACCGCGTCGCCGACAAGATCGAGTCGTTTCCGGCGCCGACGGTCGCGGCGATCGACGGGTACGCGTTCGGGGGCGGCTGCGAGCTGGCGTTGGCGTGTGACCTCCGGGTCGCCGCGGAAAGCGCCGTCCTCGGACAGACGGAGATCGACCTCGGCATCGTGCCGGGGTGGGGCGGCACCCAGCGGCTCTCGCGGCTGGTCGGCGACGAGACGGCGAAACGGCTCGTCTTCCTCGGCGAGCGGATCGACGCGGCGGAGGCCGCCGAGGTCGGCGTCGTGGGCGAGGTCGTCGACGACGACGCGTTCGACGACCGGATCGACGAGCTGGCGGGGGAGCTGGCCGCGAAGCCGGCGTTCGCCATGCGCGCCGCGAAGGAGGCGCTCAACGCGGTCCACGACGGCACTCAGCGGGGCGGGCTTGCCTTGGAGCGTCGGGCGTGGTCCGGCCTGTTCGGCACCCACGACCAGCGGGAGGGGATGCGGGCGTTCCTCGAAAAGCGCGAGCCCGAGTTCGAGTGACCGGCAAGTCCGTTAAACCAGCCGCGGTCGGCTTATAAATCGTACTGCGGTGCGGTGGCGCGCCTCCGAGCGCCCAGCGGGCGCGAGGAGTCCGCGAGGGCCGCGGCGACCGGAGGGAGCCGCGAGGCTGGGGAGACGTGAGGTGCGGGTGCTGTGCGAGGCGGGACTCGAAGGGGCAGCCGCGAGGGCGAAGCCCACCGACGTAAGCACCGCAGCGAGTGAGCGGAGCGAACGAGCGAGGAGCGCAACGAGGTGCGCGAGCCCTCGCGGCTGGGGCTTTGGAGGCTTTCAGCGTCAATCCGCCGTCGACCGCGTCCGACCGAGCGGTTGGAGCTTCGGGAGTGTTCGCTGTTGGGCTGGCAGTGATCACGTATTGCCGATCGGCTGGGGCGTCAGAAGCCTCTGTCGAGAGCGCGAACGCGACCGCGGTCGGGACCCGATCGCCGTGCCACCGGCCCGCATCGAGCGACGCAACCGCCACGCTTTATTAATCCGCCCGAGTACCGGCGACATGGACCAGTTGCGGCAGTCGCTCCTCGACGCGCCGATCATCGAGAAAGGCGAGTACCAGTACTTCGTCCACCCGATCAGCGACGGCGTCCCCATGCTCGAACCGGAGCTCCTCCGGGAGATCGTCATCCGGATCATCCGGAAGGCGGAGCTGGAGAACGTCGACAAGATCGTCACCCCCGCGGCGATGGGGATCCACATCTCCACCGCGCTCTCCTTGATGACCGACATCCCGCTGGTCGTCATCCGCAAGCGCCAGTACGGGCTCGAGGGCGAGGTCCCGCTGTTCCAGGAGACCGGCTACTCCGAGTCGGAGATGTACATCAACGACGTCGAGGAGGGCGACCGCGTGCTCGTGCTCGACGACGTGCTCTCGACGGGCGGGACGATGAAGGCGATCCTCGACGCGCTGACGAACGAGGTCGGCGCCGAGGTCGTCGACGTCGTCGCCGTGATCAAGAAGGCCGGCGAGAACGAGCTCGACGACACAGACTACAACGTGAAGACGCTGATCAACGTCAGCGTCGAGGACGGCGAGGTCGTGATCGTCAGCGCGCAGGGCGACGAATAACACTTTCGGGCTTTTTTTCAGGGAGGGAGCTGGACTCGCGGTTCGTTGCCGGCTGTGACTCGGAGACCACTGATAAAGATCGAGCCGCTCACTTATAAGCAATTGACCGCGGGTCGCCGGACTACACCGCCAGAGCCCAAGCCGCTCGGCTAAACGCGATTACTACCGAACCGTAGTGACCACTTCCAAAGCCCCAGCCGCGAGGCGATACGCGGGAAGTGCCGAACCGTTGGTGACTACCGCCAAAGCCCTACCCGTACAGCAACCGCGCCTCACGCCTCCCCAGCCTCGTCGCCGGCGGCTCCGCCGCCGGCTGCCCGTGGCGCCACGCGTCACGCTGTCGCCGGACTACGTCCGGCTGCAAGCGAGAGCTTCGCTCTCGTCCTGTCGGTGGTCCTCCGCGTCGCTCCGGACCACCGACTCCCCCGCGCTCGGGCTCGCGCCCTAACGGGCGCTCACCGGGGCACGCCGATCGCACCGTTCTACCCGGTCGCATGTATAACCGCCGATCGCACCGTTCTATCTGGTCGCATGTATAACCGGAGTCGTCCGTCCGCGCGGTCGAGTGCGCGCGACGCGACGGCGGCGCTCAGTCCGGGGCGCGTTCGGATCGGTCGAGCTCGATCGTCCGGTCGGCCCAGTCCCGGAGCCGCCAGAGGACCGCGCGCTCGCGCCGCGACACGGGGTCGTCGCTGCCGAACTCCGTCCCCTCGAAAGCGTTCACCACGACGAGCTCCGCGCCGGCGCAGTACGCGAGGAGGCGGTCGAGCTCTCCCGACTCGTGCTGGAAGGCGATCGTGGCGTCGTTGACGAAGACGGCCCCGGGGTCGGGGGGCGCGGCGGCGAACCGCCGGTTCGCCCGCTCGGCGTTCTCGCGGGCGAGCGAGAGCGTCTCCGCCGCCGTGTCGCCCTGTGAGCGCGGCGCGACGGCGTCGACGACACCGACCCAGACGCCCTCGGGGACCGAGACGAACCGGTCCAGCCGACCGCCGACGACGCGGTCCTCCCGCTCCAACTCCGGACCGAACTCGAAGACGGCCGCCTCGGACGGGTCGCGGTCGGCGAGCCAGTCCGCGAGGGCTCCCGCAGTCAGCGTCGTCTTACCGGCGCCCGAGGGGCCGACGACCAGCGTCGAGCCGGTTCGGGGGACCTGCCGGTCGGTCACGCGGGCGACGCCTCCTCCCGGGCGTACGTGACGAACAGGGCGAGCGTGGCGACCCCGAGCGCGAGCGCGAACGCGAGCACGGCGCCCGAGAGCGCGTCGACGCCGCCGCCGACCTGCTCGCGGACGAAGTTCGCTGCGAGCGTCCCCGAGACGACGAGCAGGGCGATCCCGCCGGCGTTCGCGAGCGGGGGGGTCGGCTCGGAGACCGCGTCGCTGTTGAGCAGGTAGAGCACGAGCGCGACGGCGAACGGCGTCCCGACGGTCCCCAGCGCGAGCACGAGCACGAGCTGGCCGATGACCTCGCCGCCGATGAAGGCGCCGAGCCCGGAGCCGAGCGCGAACGCGGCGAGCAGGGCCCGGTACCGCGCGTCGTCGACGGACGTCCCCCAGCCGAGCTTGTCGGCGACGAGAAACGGCGGCACGACCGTGTTCCCGCCGAGGGTGGAGACGGCGGCCCCGCCCAGCCCTAAGAGGAACAGCAGCCGGGCGTTCGCGCCGACCAGCGGCCCGAGCGCCTCCGCGGCCCCGACCGTCGTCAGCTCGGGGTCCGCGAGGACGCTCGCTGCCACGAGGAAGATCGCGACGCTGTAGACGCTGAAAGCCACGAGCATCGAGACGCCGACGTCGACGGTGGCCACCCCGTAGTCCCGGGCGGTCCACCCCCGTGCCCGCATCGTGTAGGAGTGCATCGTGATGAGCGTGATGTGGACCGCGCCGCCGAGGATCCCCGCCGCGAGCAGCGCGCCGCCCGCCGGCAGCGACGGGACGAGACCGCTCGCGGCGGCGCCGTAGTCGACGGGGACGACGGAGAGCGAGGCGACGAACGCGAGCACGACGGCCGTCACGAGGACCTTCGCGAGGAGCTCGACGAACCGGTAGCCGCGCCCGGCGATCCCGACCGCGAGGACGAGGGCCCAGACCAGCCCCCAGAGGCGGGCGTCCAGCCCGGTCAGCGTCGCCGAGACCGACGCGACGGTGTTCATGATCACGAGCTGGGCGACGCCCGCCGCGATCACCACGTCGGCGACGAGGACCCACGCCCACGTCTCGCCGAGGTGGTCCTCAACGACACTCGCGATCCCCCGTTCGGTGAGCAGGCCGAGCCGCATCGCGAGGTACTGCGCGAGCGCGCCCGCCGCCGCCGACAGGACGACGACCCAGAGCAGGGCGTAATCGAAGCTCGCGCCGGCGGCGATCAGGCCCGCCATCGTCGCCGGCCCGGCGGCGATCGCGCCCGCCACCCACGACGGGCCCGTCTCGCCGAGCGCCCGGCGGACCGCGCCGCCGGTCACCGCCGAGACGTTGGTCCGTCGGTTGCTCACGCGTCCTCACCTCGGTTCGACCGGGTCGCCGGTCGACCGCCGTGCCCGGTCCGGCCGGACTCGCCGGCGATCGCGTCCGCCTCGTAAACGAAGACCGGCGAGACCGTGAGCAGCGTTCCCCAGAGGAGGACGGCGAACGCCGTCGGGCCGACGACCGTCACGACCCGTCCACCTCCTCGTCGGCGTCGACGCGCCCGCCGTCGGACTCGACGGTGCGCCGGAAGAGCCGGTCCAGTCGCTCCCGCCGACGCGGCGAGGCGGCGGCGCCCTCCCGGTCGAGTTCGCGGCGGAGCCACCCGACAAAGTCTGCAAAGGCGTCGACGGCGTGGAGGTCGATCCACGCCGCGAGGTAGGGCCGGTCCGGGTCCCGATCGGCGACGCGGGACGCCCACTCGAGGTAGACCCACTCCGCGGGGACGAGCACGGCGAGGAAGTCGACGAGCGACGCCTTCGCCTCCATCGTGGGCGCCTCGCCGACCGCGTGGCCGAACGTCCCGATGAGCGTCTCGAGGAAGGCGTCGTCCCGGATCAAGTAGCGCCGGAACACCTCGTCGTCGAGCGCGCCGTCGCCGAGCTCCCGAGCGAACCGGTGAGTACCCGCCGCCGTCCAGTCGGGTTCGGCGCGCTCGCGGAGCCACTCGGTGAACCGCGGGTCCTCGCGGTCCGCGGCGTAGGGGCCGAATGACGCGGACACGACGGTGTCGGCGCCGCCGGCGTCGCTCACACCGACCACTCCTCCCGTCGCCAGGCGGCGTCCCAGAACCGGTACTCGTAGCGCGCCGACGTGCGGAACAGCTCGCGGTAGCGGTCCCGCGTCTCGGCGGTCGCGTCCGCCGCGACGTCGTCCATCAGCTCCTTACACCACGCCGTGAGCTCGGTGAACTCCTCGCCCGCGTACGTCTCGATCCACTCGGCGTAGCGGTCGTCCTCGGGCACGCCCTCGGCGGCGAGCCGCGTCCCGGTCTCGTTGAACCCCCACATGCAGGGGAGCAGCGCGGCGACGAGATCGCCGAACGTCCCCGCCGCGGCGGCGCGAACGAGGAAGTCGGTGTACGCCCGCGTGGTCGGGGACGGCGCCGTCGCCTCGAGCTCGGCTTCCGAGATACCGAACTCGGCGGCGTAGGCTCGGTGGAGGTCCATTTCGGTGTCGATCGTCGAGCCGAGCAGCTCCGCGAAGGTGCCCATCCGGTCGAGGTCGGGCGCCTTCGCCGCGCCGTACGCGAACACCCGCGCGTACTCCGTCAGGTAGTAGTAGTCCTGTCTGACCCAGCGGCGAAACGGCGCCTCGTCCAGCGTCCCCTGGCCGAGCTCGACGACCATGGGGTGATCGACGATGGCCCGCCAGATCGGATCGGCCACGTCCTCGAGGCCGTCGGTGAATCTCATGAGCGAACGCTGTGGTCGGACGGCCATATATCTTGGTAATACCACTGGGTTATTACATCGGCGCGTCCGCGTCGCCGCGGACGCAGTCGGCGGGGGGCACCTTCTTCCTGCGCCCCCCGTCGCTGCCGGGCACGGGCGTCTTTTATGCCGTGGACGTGAAGTGAGGGGTACACATGAGTAGCGCGCTGTTCGTCGTGAGCGAGGAGGGGTACTGGGCCGAGGAGTGCATCGAACCGCTGACGACCCTCGAGTCGGAGGGCGTCGACGTGACGGTCGCGACGCCGTCGGGCTCGCCGCCGGTCGTCGACGAACGCTCGCTCGACCCGGAGGCCGCGGGCGGTGAAGCGCGGGCCGCGGAGCTCCGCGAGATCGACGAGGAACACCCGAAGCTCAACGATCCGGAGCCGATCGCGACCGTCGACGCCGCGGGGTACGACGCGGTCGTCTTCCCCGGCGGCCACGGCACCGTCTGGGACGTGAACCAGGACCGACACGCCCGTCAGCTGCTGCTCGACGCGGTCGCCGGCGAGGACGGCGTCGCGCTCGTCGTCTGCCACGCGGTCGGTATCCTGGCGTTCACCCGCGAGGCCGACGGGACGCCCCTCGTGGAGGGCCGCTCCGTCACCGGGTTCCCGAACGAGTGGGAGGAGGGCATCGTCGACGACGAGGACCTGATGCCGGACGGCCGGAAGCTCCCGTACTGGGTGGAAGACGAGGTCGTCCTCGCCGGCGCCGACTGGGACGCCGAGCTCGACGCCGACGCCAGCGTCACGGTCGACGGCGACCTGATCACCGCCCGCGGGCCGGAGTCCTCGGCCGACGCGGCGACGACGCTGCTGGACGAGCTCTAGCCCTCGCGCCCGCGTTACCGCGGGGGGCTCCGAGGTCGCACTCCCCCGACGAGCCGTTTCCCGCCGTGCTCGTCCGCGCCGGACCGGGTACGTTTCGGAGGGCTACGTGTCCGAGTGGAGGTCTCTTTACGGCTATAGACGGCTATTACCGAGGTTTATTATCGGCGGCGGCGACTCGCGCCCATGGCCTCGACTGAGCGGGTCGACGAGACGTCGATCGGGATCCACCGGGAGTACGTCATGGACGTCCGGATCGCCGAACTGGACGGCGGACGCTACCGGTTCGAGGCGCCGCGCCACGAGGGGATCGAGTTCGAAGACACCGAGACCGCCGAGCTCTACGCCGACGTTTACTTCGACGTCAACGGGTTCGAGGAGGCCGGCACCGGCGACCGAGGCGTCCCGCCGATCATCATTCAGGCCGGCCGAGACACGCTCGCGGCGTACCTCCTCACCCAGCCGTACGCGGACCGGCAGTGGGTCGGCTCGTTCATGGGCGTCCAGCCCGGGAAGATCGAGCGGTACGCCTCGCGGGTCCGGAAGCGGGCGACCACCATCCGCCGGAAGGTCGCGGACCTGGAGGACGCGGAGACCGATCTCTGAGAGGGACGAACGCGGCCTGTTTTCGACGGGACGTACGGGCCCTTGGGATGGAGGGCCAGCGCCGCGACGGTCGAAGTCTCGGCGGAACGAGTAGCGGTACGGCAGGGGGAGGGCGGACGTGACAGGTCACGACCGTAGGGGAGCGGTCCGTTCGCTGCCGTCGGCTATATATCGACGGTAACTGCTCTGGTCTGGGGTGTTGACCTATTATAAACGGGTTTTACGCTAGGACACGGGACCTCATGTGGATGGTTAACCAATCCAAACGGCACCTGATGAAAGCCTCCGTTGCCGCCCTGGTCGGTGCGGGGGTCTCGGGCGCCGCGAGCGGAGC
This sequence comes from Halorubrum sp., assembly GCF_046498025.1. NCBI lineage: Archaea > Methanobacteriati > Methanobacteriota > Halobacteria > Halobacteriales > Haloferacaceae > Halorubrum > Halorubrum sp. The sequence goes on along the minus strand of NZ_JAWOBM010000005.1, from coordinate 37,144 downwards.
GGAGGACAGCTACCGGGGATACAGCCCCGCGGACTCGACGGACGACGACGACACGCAGACCTCGGGGGCACCGAGCGTCGTCGGCGACCTCAAGCGCTTCTCGACGACGGCCTTCGGCGCGGAGATGACCGGCCCGTTCGTCTTCGAGGACGGAACGTTGCTCCACAGCATCCAGCACCCGAGCCGCGACAACCCCACACCGTACGACAGGGCCGGGGTCGGGTACTACCGGAACTTCCACTTCGAGTTCGAAGGGACGAACGACGACTTCCTGGAGTCGCCGGCGCCCGTCGAAGAACAGCAGGACGGGGCCTTCGCCGCCGCCGGCGACTTCGAGTACCTGATCCAGGAGGGCGATCTGATCAACGGCGGCTCCGAGCGCTGGGGAATCACCCAGACCCCCGACGGTGTGAACGTCACGACCGACACCTTCGCGGGGACGACTTACGGTGACTCCGGTTACAACCCCGACGCCAACCACTTCGTCGCCGCGGACGACGACGGGACAGAGGGGTACCTCTTCACGAACGACGAGAACAGCCCCGGCAACGTCATGCGGACCCCACTCTCCCAGAACGAGGACGGCGAGTGGGAGGCCGATGCCGAGAACGCGGTCAACACGGTCAACACGGACGCATTCCGCGATATCGGGGGGACCCGTATCAACTGCTACGGCGACCTCAGCCCGTGGAACACGCCGCTGTCATCCGAGGAGAACTACGCCCATCCGCGCGCGAACCTCACGGGGACGATCGGCGATATTATCGAGGCCGGCGACGGCGAAGGGCTGCGCGGAGCGGCCTACTTCTGGAACCGGCCGAACCCCTCTGAGATCCAGACGGCGGTCAACGACTACGACGAGATCGACGGCTGGTACGTCCAGGGCTACTGGAACATGACCGGCGTCGAACACCTCGCCTACTACCTCGGCGCGGAACCCGTGGAGGCGGGCGACGGGAATCCGCTCGACCCGATCGGGGACGAGTACCCCAACCCCTACCGCTACGGCTACCACGTCGACATCCGGAATCCGACGGGCGATCCGGAGGATCTCGAGCCCGTCAAGTACTACGTCATGGGTCGGGCCGCGTGGGAAGCGCCGGACGTCCTGCCGAACGAACGGACGGTCTACGGCTGCTCCGACGGCGACAGCAAAGGTATCTACAAGTTCGTTGCAGACCGACCGATCCCGAGCTACCGGGACCCGATGGACGTCGCGGGGACGCTCTACGCGCCGAAGATCACCAACGACGAGGCCGCCTCCGGGAAGTCGCCGGCCGAAGTGTCGCTCGAGGTCGAGTGGCTGCCGATGGGCCACGCCTCGAACCGGGAGGTCGAGTCGTGGATCGCCGAGTACGACGGCGTCACCCAAGTCGATTATCTCGAGAGCCACGCGGACTGGAGCGAGGGCGACGAGGTCACCGAGGCGGCCCTCAAGCAGGCCGACCTCGAGGTCGTCGAAAACGGCAACAGCGACTACGTCTCCGACGAGGATATCGTAGAGTGGGCCGAGCAGTACGCGGACCGGGGTCCGGACGGCGTCGACGAGGAGCTCCGGCGGGTGCCCTTCATCGAGACGCGCGCCGCGGCCAAGGAGATCGGCGCCACGATCGAGTTCAACAAGGCCGAGGGCGTCGACAGCGTCGACGACGCCAAACCGGGGGACTACGTCTACTTCGGCGTCTCCGAGTTCAACGACGACTTGGCCGGCCCAACCAACGACGGCGGCGACATCGCGCTCGACCGCGTCGACGGCGGCGTCGTCTACCGCGCCGAACTCGGGCCGCGGTACGACGTCTCGACGCTCGAACCGGTCGTCGTCGGGCCCGACTTCACCAGCGAGGAGGCCATGAAAGACGTCGACGATTCGCTGCGAAACGTCGACAACGTCTACGCGATGCGCGACGGCCGCGTCCTCCTCTGCGAGGACGGCTGGCGGGGCGGCAACCGCAGTTACCCGAACGACGGGATGTACGTCTACGAGCCGGAAGCAGGCGACCGGCGCGGGCCGCCCGGCGGAGATCCACCGGGCAACGGCAGCGGGAACGAGAGCGGTAGCGGTAACGGGAACGGCAACGGAAGCGGTGGATAGGTTCGATACCGCGACTGCCCGAGGAGGGGTCGCTTACCCACGGCGCGGCGGCGGCTGACGCGTCGGTCGCGGCGTGGGTATCGCGCCATTTCGGCCACGGGCCCGCCGTTCTCCGGTCGAGCTACCGGATCACGAACGCCGGCTCTCCGACCCGTTCGCTCTTGCACTCCGGACACCGCGACGGCTCGTTGAGCGGGTCGTCGAAGCCGTCGAAGCCGCAGTCGCGGCACTCGGGCGGCGCGACGAGGAACTGGTCGTCGGCACCGGCGCCGTTGCCGTCGGCGACCGACCGCGAAACGTGTTCAAGGTGCTCGTACACGACCGGCGTCGGCAGCGACAGCGACTCGCCGAGCTCGCTCGCGGTCGCCGGACCCTCGCGGAGGACCTCGGTGATCCGCTGGCGCGTCGTCTCCATGCCGGTCGTTCGACGGCGGTATATAAAACGCCGACGGCGGAGTTCGCGACCGCCCTCACTCCGCCGCCCGCGGCGCCGACACCACCAGCGCGGTACTGTCCTCGCGCGCGGTTGGTTCGACCGCCGAGGCACCCTCGAACCGGAGGACCTCGCCGGCCTCGACTCGATGTGGGTCGCCGTCGAGGGCGACGTCGACCGCGCCCTCCAGCACGTGGAACAGCACGGTCCGGTCGGGGTGCCCGTGTTCGGGCACGCGCTCGCCCAACTCCAGCGAGAGCCGGATCGTCTTCGGCTCCCGTCCGGGGAACGCGTCCGCGTGCGGCTCGCCGTCGAGGTCGGCGATGCGAGTCCGCTCCGCCGCGTCGAAGTCGGCTGCATCCGCCTTCGGGAACTCGGCGACGAACTCCTCGGGGCCCTCTCGCTCCACCGCGTAACCGTCCGCGTCGAACGCCGGCACCTCGGCCGCCATCTCGCGGTAGAGCGGTTTGGGGTCGTGGTCGTTGACGATCGTCAGCGTCTCGCCCGGCGCCAGCTCCTCGAAGGCGCCGCGGACCCGGCCGTGTCGCTCGCTCGGCGGGAGCGCTCGTACGTCGAGTTCGGTCATCGTACCGCAGCGGTGCGGCCGCGACTCCCAAGTCCGGTGTCGCGAACACGTTCGGGTGGGGCCGTCGTTCGCGCGTCGGTCGGACTCCGGCGGTCCGTCGCGGCTCCCCTACGCCAGCCACAGCAGCCGGACGTTACTCGCGGTGAGGTAGGTGCCGACGACCGTGAGGAGGACGGGCGGGAAGTAGTAGAGGAGCGCGTCGCCGTCGCGGGCGCCGGAGACGCAGATCCACACCATCACGAGGTAGACGACGCTCTTCAAGACGACGAGCCCGGAGAGACCGACGGCGTCGAGCGCGAACGCGACGACCGGGTTCGCCTCCTCGACCGTCGGCACGTACTCCAGAAAGGCGATCGTCGAGACGATGTCTCCGACGCCGTACGTCACCGTCGCGGCGATCCACAGCCAGTAGAACTCCTGCGGCCGACGGCTGTACGCCGGGCGTCGCCGCCGTCGATCGCGGGACCGAGACACGACTCGACGTGTCCGGGCGACGACGTGAATCTGCCGGTCCCGCGTCTCGCTTCGCGCTCCCGCCGCGGCGATCAGTCGCGCCGCTTCCGGATCGTTCAATGTCGGCCGGCCGGAGGGATCGCCATGGGCACGCCACTGGAGCCACGGGAGGCGCAGGTCGCGGAGGTCCTCGATCGGCTGTACGAGGAGTACCCCGACTCGACGATATCGCTGAACTACTCGAACCGGCTGGAGCTGCTCATCGCCGTGATCCTCTCCGCGCAGTGCACCGACGAGCGCGTGAACAAGGTCTGCGCGGAGCTGTTCGAGACGTACGAGACGCCCGAGGAGTACGCGAACGCGACCCAAGAGGAACTGGCCGAGGCGATCAACTCCATCACCTACTACAACAACAAGGCGAAGTACATCCGGTCGGCGTGCGCGGACATCGTCGAAAAACACGACGGCGAGGTGCCCGACACGATGTCCGAGCTGACCGATCTCGCCGGCGTCGGCCGCAAGACCGCGAACGTCGTCCTCCAGCACGGCCACGACGTCGTCGAGGGGATCGTCGTCGACACCCACGTCCAGCGGCTCACGCGGCGGCTCGGAATCACGGAGATGAAGCGGCCCGCGGCGATCGAGCAGGACCTCCTCGACGTCGTCCCCGAGGATGACTGGCAACAGTTCACGCACCTCATGATCGATCACGGGCGGGCCACGTGCACCGCTCTCAACCCGGACTGCGCCGACTGCGTGCTCGCGGACGTCTGTCCCTCGGAGAAGGGCGACGCCGGGGTGGACCTCGCCAGCGGCGAGGCGTGGTGACGAGACGGCGAGACGCGGAGATCGGGCGGTGAGGCGTCGGGAGCGAGCGGCGAGGCGTCGGGAGCGGGCGCCGCGGTGTCGGGAGCGAGCGGCGAGACGCGGAGATCGGGCGGCGCGAAGGGCTCCGGCGGGCGGTTCGACCCGCCGCAGCCGTCCGCGCGTTCGGTTCGGTTCCGTAATCTGTTCGGTTCGACTATTTAAAGACCCAACCGATCGGGGGATCACAGAAATTCTTCCACGCGAGAAGGAACTCGCTGTCGGGTATAACTCTCCTACCGGAATACTCGCAAGTGAGGAGAGACACAATGTCCACCACAACGACAAACGAGTTCGGCGGAGAGTTCGGCGGGATCACGCTACTGGGGAAGGCGCACTCGCTGTCGGCGCTGTTCATCGTCATGCTCCGGGTGACGATCGGCGGGATGATCCTGTTCGCGGGGCTCGGGAAGGTGACCGGTGAGGCGTTCGACGCCAGCGGATACCTCGTACACGCGCCCGACGCGGCGAGCCCGGTCAGCGGACTGTACGCCGCGATGGGCTCGACGCCGTGGTTCGTCGAGTTCGCGAACGTGTTCGTGCCCGCGACGCAGCTGCTCATCGGCGCGGCGCTCATCCTGGGCGCGTTCGTCCGCCTGGCCGCGCTCGGCGGCGCGATGCAGATGATGCTGTTCTACCTCGGCGGGTGGGAGGGCGAGATCCTCGCGCTGTTCGACTCGACGCTGGTGTACGCGATCGTGTTCCTCACGGTCGCCGCGTTCGGCGCGGGCCGCGTCCTCGGGGTGGACGCCTACATCGAGAAGCTGGAGGTCGGCGGCGAGGCCCTGACCGAGCGGGTCCCGGCGCTCCGCTACGTCCTCGGCTGAACGGGGACGGCGCGGCGCGGGGCGTACCGGGTGCGCGACCGCCTGCTGCCGGCTCGTTTTCGAGCGTCGACACCGCGTCCAGCGGACGCCGGCCGCTGTAAGCGTCGGTACTGAACCGTGCGTATGCACCGGGCTCGCAGCCGCGCTTGGTGTCGACGCACTGAGAGTAATAGGTAGGAACTTAACTCGAGGGGCAGACGGTACGACGAAATGGCCCGTACTGACTCTCCTCGGACCGATCGGGACGCGGACATCGATGACGTGCTCACCGAATTGGACGAACTCGAGGAGCTCGTCGACCGAGAGGAGGAGCTACAACAAGTCCGCGAGACCATGCGAACCGCGCGGAAGGTCCGTCCCAAAGGAGTCATCGGCCGGTTTCAGACGCAGTTTGGTTCCCGTGACGCCGGCGAAGCGCTGGTGGGGAGTTTCGCCTTCGGGATGCCGATGATCGTCGAGGACGGCGCGCTCGAGATCGGTCGCTTCATCGCCGGGCGTCCGCTGGCGCTCGTATTCACGCTCCTGTTCGGCGCGGCCGTCGTCTTCGGGATACTGCGCGCCGGCGAATTCGGACGGGTCGCCGAAGACCGGATCTTCGGGATTGTTCCCCTCCGCCCCGTCGCGATCGTTACCATCGCGGGAGGGTTGGCCGCCGCGCTGTTGACCGGGTGGGGCCGGGTCTCATGGAGCGAGCCGACGATCGCGGGCGGACAGACGCTACTGATCGCTATCGTGATGAGCGTCGGTGCCTCTATCGGTGATATCCTGCCGGAGAACTAACGGGTCCTGTCGACGAGACCGGTCGCCCGCGTAGTCGCGGCGGGCGGCGCCGTGTTCGGCGCGCCGATCCGGCCCGAGAGCGTGCCCGCGGAACGGACTCACGGCGCGGTCCGTGTCCGACGACGGCGCCGGCGCGTCGTTTCGGGTTCCAATTCATATAAGAACGCGGGGGCGGAACGGAGGGGTAATGGATCTCGGTTCGCGGGACGCGTTCGCCAGCATGGGAACGCTCGGCATCGAAGAGGAGTTCTACATCGCGGATGCCGACGGTCGCCCGACGTCCGGAACCGACGACCTCGTGTACGGCCGCGACCCGCCGAGCGAGGTACCCGAGGGGTTCGACCACGAGCTGTTCAAGTGCACCATCGAGGCGCAGACGCCGCGGATCGAAGACCCAGCCGACGCCGCGGACGCCCTCGCGACGGTGCGGGAGGCGCTCGTCGAGCACGCCGCCGCAGACGGCTACCGAATCGCCGCCGCCGGGCTCCACCCGGCCGCGAAGTGGCGCGAGCTGGATCACGTCGAGAAGCCCCGGTACAAGTCGCAGCTCGACCGAATCCAGTATCCCCAACACCGCAACACCACGGCCGGCCTGCACGTCCACGTGGGCGTCGACGACGCGGACAAGGCGGTGTGGATCGCCAACCGCCTGCGGTGGCACTGCGCGGTGTTGCTCGCGCTGTCGGCGAACTCCCCGTTCTGGAACGGCTTCGACACCGGGCTCGCGTCGGCCCGCGCGAAGGTCTTCGAGAACCTCCCGAACACGGGGATCCCCTCCGCGTTCACCGACTTCGACGACTTCCGGCGGTACGAACGCCGGATGGTCGAGCAGGGCTCCATCGCCGACCGCGGCGAGCTCTGGTTCGACGTCCGCCCGCACACCGGCCACGGCACGGTCGAGGTGCGCGCGCCCGACGCCCAGCGCGACCCCGCGGTCACCCTCGCGCTGGTCGAGTACGTCCACGCGCTCGTGGTCGAGTACGCCAAGCGCTACGCCGACGGCGAGTCGCCACCGACGCTCCGCCGCGAGCTGTTAGACGAGAACAAGTGGCGCGCGATGCGCCACGGCCACGACGCCTCGTTCGTCGCCCGAAACGGCGAGGAGACGGTGTCGCTCGGCGAGGTCGTCGACCGCGAATGCGATCGGCTCGGGGTCGACGGAATCCGCGAGGTGTACGACGCCGAGAGCGGCAGCGAGCGCCAGCGGCGGCTCCGCGAGGAGTCCGGACTCGGCGCGCTGTGTGACGATCTGCTCCTGTCGCCGTAGAGTCCCGGGCTACGACCCCGGCGGGACGTTCCGACCGGCGCGGTTCCGTCGGAACAAAAGCGACGAGAAACCCTTTTGAGCGCGCGGACCGCACTCTCGGCTATGACGAGCGACGAGTTCGATGACGACCCTGCCGACGATCCCGACGGCGGTACCGCCCTCGACGAGGGAGGGACAGACGAGTCGCCGACCGAGCGGACCCGCGAGGAGCTCCGCAAGACCAAAGAGCGGATCGGCGAGGGGGCCGACAAGGCGGTGAAGGGGTTCGACGACAACGTCGTCGACCTGCTGGCGTGGCTGCTCGACACCGAGACCCGCGCCCGAATCTACGTCTACCTGCGGGACAACCCGAGGAGCACGAGCGACGAGGTCGCCGACGGCACCGGGCTCTACCCGAGCACGGTCCGCGAGGCGCTCGCGGAGCTCCACGACGAGGCGAAAGTCGAGCGGGACAAGCGCGAGGCGAGCGGCGCCGGCAACAACCCCTACGAGTACGAGGCGATCGCGCCGAGCGAGCTGGTCAGAGGCGTCGTCGGCGACGTCCAGCGCGAGCTGAACGCCGTCTTCAACCTCGACCGCCGGCTCGGCGGCGAGTCCCCCGACGGCGACGCGGAGCCGGTCCGGATCTCCGTCGACGACGACGAGCCCGAGGCGGATCACGAGCCCGAGGCGGATCACGAGAGTGAGGCGGATCACGAGCCCGAACCGGACCACGAGAGCGAGGTGGACCACGAGCCCGAACCGGACCACGAGAGCGAGGCGGACCACGAGCCCGAACCGGACCACGAGAGCGAGGCGGAACGGCCCGACGAGGCCGACGACGCGGCCGACGCCATCGACCGATAGCGTCGGACCGACACTGACGTTGCCGACTGCCGCACCGGGGCGTCCGATCGGCGATTCTGGCTTCGGGACAATTTAAGTCCCGCCCGCGCAACCGACCGACATGAACGTCGCGCTTGGTGGCACCTTCGACCCCGTCCACGACGGCCACCGAAAGCTGTTCGAACGGGCGTTCGAGCTGGGGGACGTCACCGTCGGCCTCACGTCCGACGAACTCGCCCCGAAGACCCGGCACGTCGAGCGCTACGTCCGTCCGTACGACCGCCGCAAGCGCGACCTGGAAGCGGAGCTCGCGTCGCGCGCCGAGGCGCACGACCGCGAGTTCGCGGTCCGCGAGCTCACCGACCCGACCGGCATCGCCGTCGAACCGCAGTTCGACGCGCTGATCGTTTCGCCCGAGACGAAGGCGGGCGGCGAACGGATCAACGAGATCCGCCGTGAGCACGGCCACGACCCGCTCGACCTGATCGTCGTTGGCCACGTGTCGGCCGAGGACGGCGAGCGCATCTCCTCGACGCGCATCGTCGCGGGCGAGATAGACGAGCACGGCAACCTCACCCCCGACCGCGAGGGACGCGGGGCGACTCGCCCGGAATGACGACCGATAGCCGCCTCGGCCGAGTCGCCGTCGGCGAGACGGGGTTCGAGCGCGCGGCCGTCTGGTGCGCGGTCGGCTTCGCGGTCTCGTACGTCGCCTTCGACGCGGTCGCGCTCGGGGGCGAGCTCGCGGGCGTGACCCCCGACGCGTTCGGCGTCGCAGCGGCCCTCGCGGCACTGACGGCCGTGGGCACGGCCGCGTTCGCCGCGGTCGGCGCCGGCGCGCTCCCCGCGGTCGTGCTCGCGTACGGCCCCTTCGCCGCCGCGGCTCTCCGGACGATCGGGCCGCCGCCCTACGTCGTCCCCCTCTCGGACCCGCTCCCCTTCGCGGTCGCCGTCGCCGAGCCGCTCGGCGTCGCTCTCGCGGCCGCTGTCGCGGTCGGCGTGGTCGGGTACGTCGTCGGTCGAATCGTCGCCGGGTTCGGGAGCGACGGCGGCGACGAGGAGTCGACGGGCACGACCGCCGGCGGGGACACCGACGCCGCCGACTGACGGCGGCGCCCGGTTCGACCGCTACGCCTCGTCGAGCGTTCCGTCGAGCACCTTCGCCGCGACGAGGACCGGGTCCCACACCGGGCTGAAGGGGGGCGCGTACGCCAGATCGAGCCGCTCGACCTCGGGGACGGTCATGTCCGCTTCGAGGGCGGTCGCGAGCGTGTCGATCCGGATCGCGGCGCGGTCGGCGCCGACGATGCTCCCGCCGATCAGGCGTCGGGTGGCGCGGTCGGCGACGAGCGTCACGTCGGTCGGCGACGCGCCCGGATAGTACCCCGACCGAGAGCCGGCGGTGATGGTCTCGCGAACCGGGTCGAAGCCGACCGCGCGGGCCGCCTCGTCCTCGACGAGCCCCACGCGGCCCGCCTCCATCTCGAACGCCTTCACGACCGCGGTGCCCGCGGTGTCGCCGACCGGCGTGGGGTCGCCCGCGACGGTCGCGCCGACCGCCCGACCGACGCGGTTCGCGGTGAGCCCGAGCGGCACCCACGTGGCTTCGCCGGTCACGGCGTGTCTCGCGGTCGCGCAGTCGCCGGCGGCGTACACGTCCGGGAGGGTCGTCCGGCCGTACTCGTCTGCCGAGATCGCGCCGCCCTCGCCGAGCCCGACGCCGGTCCCGTCGAGCAGTTCCGTGTTGGGCCGGATCCCGACACCGACGATCGCCAGCTCGGCGGGGAACGTCTCGCCGTCGAACGTCACGCCCTCGATGCGGTCCTCGCCGACGAGCGCCTCGACGGGGCACCCCGTGTGGACCGTCACCCCCTTGTCGACCAGTTCCGCCTCGACGCGCTCGCCGACCGCCTCCCCGAACGGCGGGAGCAGGTGGTCGGAGCGCTGGAAGACGTGGACGTCGAGGTCGCGGCCCGAGAGAGCCTCGGCCATCTCGACGCCGACGTACCCGCCGCCGACGATCGCCGCCGTCTCCGGGGCCGGCATCGCGGCGTTGCGCTCGACCCGCTCGCGGTCGACCGCGCTCACGTCGGCGCGGCTCGGGTCGTACGCGTCGGGCTCGGCGATGTACGCGTCGATCGCGGCCGCGGTATCCATGTTGTGGAGAGTGAACGCGCCGTCCATCCCGCGCACGTCGAACGGGCCGGTCGCCGCCCGCGCGCCGGTCGCGACGAGGAGGTCGCCGTAGGGCTGCTCGAACGAGTCGCCGTCGGCGGTCTCGACCCTGACGGTCTTTTCTTCCGGGTCGACGGCGACGACCTCGTGGCCGCGCCGGAGGTCGATCCCCCGCTCCGCCACCTCGCTCGGGGACAGCGAGAGGAGGTTCGACAGCCGTTCGACGCGTCCCTCGATGAAGTACGGCATCCCGCAGTAGGCGTACGAGATCCACCGCCCCTTCTCGAAGACGACGACCTCGCGGTCCGGGGCCTCCCGGCGGAACTTGCTGGCCGCACTCAGTCCGGCCGCGTCGCCGCCGACCACGACGAAGGGATCGCTCATGGACGGGAGGACGGCGGGACCGTACAAAAATCCACGCCGCGGGTGCGAGAGGGACGACCGGTACGGGTCGGGATCGGGTGGATCCGGCCCGCGTCGGGATCAGGTGGGTTCGGCCCGCGTCGGGATCAGGCGTCGTCCGCGGGAGACTCCGAATCGCCGTCGGCCAGCCGCGACAGCGTCTCGCGGGCGTTCTCGACGGCCGCCTCCTTCTTGGCCGGGTACGCCTCCACCTTCGCGCGGACGGTGATCCCGGGGCCGAGGCGGACGTCGCCGCGGAACGCGGCCTGCTTGTCGACGCGGAGGAACAGCGCGCAGTTGTCGTCGACCCGCTGGTCGAGCTCGTCGATCACGCGGTCGACGTCGTCGAGGCCGGCGAGCCGATCGAGGACGTGGCGCATGCCGTCGGCGTTCTCGATCCGCGCCGAGAGGACGACGATCCGGTCGCCGTGGTGGCCGACGTTCTCGACGCGGTCGAGCTCGGTGTCCTCGGGGAGGAACGTGCGGAGGGCGTCTTCGACCCGCTTCTCGTCCTCGGTGGCGTACGAGAACGTCCGGAGGTCGACGTAGTGGAAGGGGACTTTTGCCATGCGGGTCGGGAAGGGGGGCCGGTTACTCCTCGCTCTCGACGGCGTCGAGCGCGTCCTCGGGGACGCCAGTCTCCTGGCCGTCCTCGAAGCTGATCGTGTAGGTCGCGTCGCCGAACATCGTCTCCATTACCTGCGTGATCGTGCCCGTCTCGCCGTCGTACTCGCTGTGTTTGTCGTGGAGGACGACCTCGTCTTCCTTCTCGAAGCTCATGGCGTTCCGTTCCAGTGGGACGCTTAAAAGCGCGCGGATCCGGATCGACGGAGGCGGTCGAATCCGAGCGAGAGGACGCGGTCGGCCTGCGCGACGAACCGCCGTCGAACGCGCGCCCGACGGTCACAGGAGCGCGAGCAGCACGACGGCGATCGACACCGTCAGGACGGCTCCGACCACGAGCGAGACGATCACGCTGTCGAGCGCGATCGCCAGCGCGACGCCGGCGACGGCGGCCAGGACCCCGAGGATCGCCGCCGGTAACCCCCCGCGTTCAACGAGCCCGGCGACCGCGTTCGCGACGCGCTGCCGGGGCGGCAAGTCGGGCGGCCGCTCCGGCGGTTTCGTGAGCCGTTCGTCGATCGTGACCGTGTCGGAGCCGGCGTCCGGCGGCGGGTCGAGCCTGACCTCGACGTACCGGGTGTTCGACCCGTAGCCGGTGACGATCTTCAGCTTCCCGGTGACCGGCTCGTCGACCTCTCGGGCGGTGACGTGGACCCGTCTGGTCGACTCATCGTCGACGAAGTGGTTCGTCTCGGCGATCGAGCAGACCCGGTCCAGTTCGTCGTCGAAGTGCAGGTGGACGTGAGTCGACCGGCCGAGGTTCTCGAAGGCGATCGAGAAGTGACCGGTCGTCGCGAACCGGTCCGGTGCCCGGATCGAGTGGACGGCGTCCCCGTTGAGTTCGACGGCGAGTGTCGGCACGTACGGGTCGACGAACTCACACTAAAAAAAGATGCAGTACGATTCGAACTACGCGGTTGCCTCCTCCCGCATGTCCGGCGGCAGGAGGTTCGGGATCCCGTCCTCGATGGGGTACGTCTCCCCGCACTCGGTGCAGGTGAGCGTGCCGGCGATGATCTCCTCGTCGTCCCGGTCGTCGACCGCGAGTTCGAGGTCGGCCTTGTCGAGCGGACAGCAGACGACGTCCATCAGGGACTCTTTCATACCGCGTGTTTCGCGTGGCCCGTTAAAAAAGCGTGCGGGTCCGGTGCGCCGGCGCGCGATCCCGGTGCGCCGAGAGGGCTGGTCCGGCCCGTGGGTGCGGGCCCGGTCGTATCGCGTGACCGCCCGTCGATGACAACGACTTTGCCGATCCGTCACGCCCGGCGAGACATGGGGATTCCGTCGGAACGGATCGAGCGTCTGTTGACGCTCGCCCGCGAGGCGGTCGTCGACGACGAGTACGACCGCTCCCGGGAGTACGTCGCGCTCGCGCGCCGGATCGCGGAGCGGAACCGCTGCGGGCTCCCGGCCGAGTTCTCCCGGCGGACCTGCGACGACTGCGACGTGTACCTCCGGCCCGGGAAGACGGGTCGCGTCCGGCTGCGTCCGGGGCACGTCGTCGTCCGCTGCCGCGAGTGCGGGTCGACGGCGCGGTACCCGTTCGACTGACAGCGGGGCACCACGCTTTAACAATCGTCCGCGAGAGGCGACGAGTATGGACTACCGACGGCTCGGCGACACCGGACTCAGCGTCTCGGAACTCTGCTTCGGGACGTGGCGATTCGGGCGGGAGACGAACGGCGTGGTCGAGACGGGCCGCGAGGAGGCCCGCGAGCTGCTCGACGCGGCCGCGGACCACGGGATCAACTTCATCGACACCGCCAACGTGTACGGGAACCCGAACGGGACGAGCGAGGAGTACATCGGCGAGTGGCTCGCGGAGCGCGACCGCGAGGACTACGTGATCGCCTCGAAGGTGTACTTCCCGTTCGACGGGCGCGGCGAGCCCGGCCCCAACGACTCCGGGCTCGGCCGCAAGCACGTCCGGGCGCAGGTCGAGGGGACGCTCGACCGGCTCGACACCGACTACCTCGACGTCTATTACATCCACCGCTGGGACGAGGAGACGCCCATCGAGGAGACGATGCGCGTCCTCGACGAGCTGGTCGCGGAGGGGAAAGTGCACTACCTGGGGGCGTCGACGATGGCGGCGTGGCAGCTGACGAAGGCGCTGTGGACCGCGGACGCGAACGACTACGCCCGGTTCGACGTGGTCCAGCCGCTCCACCACGCGGGCTACTACGAGGACGTGCGTGAGTACCTCGACGTCTGTATCGACCAGGACGTCGCCGTCTGTCCGTACTCCCCGCTCGCGGGCGGGTTCCTCACCGGCAAGTACGAGCGCGCCGACCCCGACGACCCCGAGCAGGTGATCGCGCCCGACGGCTCTCGGGGGAGCTTCGACGACCGGTTCGAGCGCTTCTACCTCTCCGAGCGCGGCTGGAAGGTGTTGGAGGCGGTCCGCGAGGTCGCCGACGAGCTCGACGCGACCCCGGCGCAGGTCGCGCTCGCGTGGCTCGCCGGGTGGGACGAGTTCACCTGCGTCCCCATCGTCGGCGCGCGGACGACCGACCAGCTGGCCGAGAACGCCGCCGCGACCGACCTCGCCCTCTCCGACGAGCAGTGGGACCGGATCATGGAGGCCCGCTACGCTCCGGACGGGACGCTCTGGGGGCATTGAGCGGGGGCGGCGGGCGCGGCGAGCGGAGCGGGCACCGGCGCGCGCCGCGCCCTACTCGTCGAAGTCAGGCAGGTCGTCGGGCGCCTCGAACTCCGCCTCCCAGTCGATGTACTCCTCTTTGAGCGTTTCACAGACGATCTGACCGAGCTCCGTGAGCCCCGCGTTGATCGCGGAGACGGTCCCCCACGAGTCGAGGTCGGGATGGAGGTCCCGTTCCTTCCAGTCCTCCGGCAGCCCGGGCGCGTGGTAGCCGACGCGATCGGCGAAGTCGTCCCAGAAGAAGTCGAACCGGGAGACGAGCCCGAGGTCGACGGCGATCCGCCAGTCCGCCTCGTCCATGTCGCTCCCGGCGGCCCACTCGTCGAACGCCTCCTCCCACGCGCCCTCGCGGAGGAAGGCTTCGAGCTCGTCGCGGCGGTACTCGCCGCCGGCGACCTCCGCGTCCTCGTACTCGTTCGGGTCCACGGCTGCGAGTTCGGGCGGCTCCGGCGGGTCGACGTCGAGAGACATACCTCCGTCTCCGCGCCCGCGGCCCAAAACGGTACGGGGCTCGGGCGCGGGGGGAGGGCGCCGTCGCCGGCGCGGGGAGACCGCCGGACGGCCCCGCCGTCGATCCGGTCCTTTTACCGCCGTGCCGGATCACCCTCGGACATGGACCTCCGCGATATCTCGCGCCGGACGGGAATCGCCGCCGGCGTCGTCACCGTGGTCGTGCTCGCGGCCCCGTACGCGCTCGTGTCGGGGTACGCGACGCAGCTCGCCGGATACTACGCCGCCGGAACGCTCGGCGCCGCCGGGATCGCGCTGTTCGCGCTCCTCAGCGCCGTCGTCGTCGCCTCCGTCGAACGGGGGAACCTCGACCCCGGAACGCTCGCGGGGGTCGCGGTGATCCTCGGCGCCGCCACGACGCTCACTGCGGTGACGTGGGCGCTCTCCGTGGAGCCGACGACGATGTTCGCCGACTACCGCTGGCTGCGGTGGCACGCGCCCGCCGTCGTCGCCGTGTCGATCCCCATTCCCGTCTCCGCCGGGGTGTACGCCCGGGCGCTGCTGTCGTAGGGAGAAGAGCCGCCGAACGAAAGGCCCTTATGGCGCACCCGAGTAGTACCAAACGGACTAGGTCGGGCGGTTAGGCCCCGCTCGCCACCCGTGAGGTAGTCTTTAGCGGGGACCGAACAGCGGGCGCGTCCGGTCTGACCGGCGCGGGCCCCGAGAGCCAACGTAGAAGCCTCGTCCGCCGGGGACAGCGGTCCGTGGCGCCCGCTCGCAGGAGCGGTCCGTCGCGGTTCGTCGGCGACACCGGGTCAGGCGCGGAAGCGAGCAGCCCACCGCCGAACGCCCGTCGCTCGTCGGGTCGCGGGGTGGAGAAGGCAATCGGGATACCCCGTGCCGGAACGCCGGGCCACCCCGCCTGTCCGCCATTCATATCCGTTTTCATTCGACGAGCGGCGGCCGCGTCGAACGCCCGCTGTCCGCGTGGGCAATCGACCGACGCCGACTCGCCGCGGGACCCGTTTTACTCACTCGTTCTGGACGAACTCGCCCGAGCACTCGTACTCGATCGCCTCGACCGTGCCCTCGGCCTCGACCGTCCCGTTGTAGGGGTCGGTCCGCTCGTACAGCCGGTAGACGGTGACGGTCTCGACGCCGGTCTCGTGGGTGCGGTTCCAGTCGTCACAGAGGTGGTTCGCCAGGTACGAGCGGTGGTTTTCGTTGTCGGTCGAGTAGACGTTCGAGAGGTACTTCCGCCAGCGCGCGGAGGGGTAGGTGGCGTCCGCCCGCGGCGGGCGGTCGAAATCGACCGACGCGTCGCGTAACACGTCGCGTTCGGTCCCGTCTTCGAGGGTCCCGGACGCGACGAACCACCGGGTAGTGCGGGTCGGCTCGGGTGCGAACATCCGCCAGGACTGGTCCATCTCGACGACATCGAGGACGTCTTCGGCCGGGTCAGGGGCCTCGGCGTAGTCGACCGCCTGCGCGCTCGAGAGGAGGATCAACACGAGGAAGACGTACGGCAGGACCGTCGAGAAGAGGGCGCGTCCGCGCGCGAGGCTCGTCGCGCGGTCGGCGCTGCGGAGGGCGTCGAGGCGCCCCGCGAGAGTTGGCAGAGGGAGCGACGCGCCGAGCGACGAACACGCCCTCGCCCGGGACTCGAGACGGGCGCGCCAGCGCGCGAGTGCCGGCGACCAGCCCAGGCGGGCGACGGCGCGCTCGGCGGCGTCCCAGACGGGCGTCTGGAAGAACGGGAGGAAGCCGACGACGACGACGATCGGAAAGAGGCCGATCGGCATCGTGACCGCCATGCCGAGGTGCATTCCGACGAACAGCGAGGCGAGCGCGGCGCGCGGAATCCCGGTGAGCAAGATCAAAAGCGGCGACGCGAAAAGCAGCGCGACCCACAGGACGGTGATCCCGCGAAGCAGACCGTGGAACCCGGCGAGGTGGTTGCCCAACAGGTACGTGAAGTGGTCGGCCTGCATGATGTACACGACCGCCTCGCCGCTCGTCCAGAGCTCGCTCCCCCGCTTGTGGACGGCGTTGGTCGCGTACATCACTAGCATCTGCAGCAGGACCGCCATCGTCGCGACGGTCGCCACGGAGGGGCCCGGCGTCGGGGAGTCGGTCGCCGTTCCCGCCCCGCTCGACGCGTCGGCCCGACCGATCGCGTCGACCGACCAGCGCGCGCCCATCGGGAGGAAGACGCTCCAGAAGAGCAGCATGCGCAGCAGACTGTCGCCCGCGTTCAACAGCATCGGGTTCCGGGCGTGCAACGAGAGCAGAAGCAGCCAGGAGACGACCGCCACGAGGCGGGTTCGGTACCCGACGATCAGCGCGAGAGCGAACGCGCCCGCGACGGCAAACAGCAGCGCGACGGCCCACGGCTCGCCGGAGAACGCGTACAGCGTGTGGCTCGTCGAGTAGTCCGAGTAGAAGGCCCGTCGCGGGAGGACGCCGGAGTCGGTGTAGAAGGCGGTCAGCGAACGTGAACGCAGCGCGAGATCGACGAGCAACAGCGCCCCGAGCCCGATCCGAAAGGCCGCGAGCGCGCGCAGGTCGACCGCGACTCGCGCCGCGAGCGCCGCCGAAAGTCGATCGAGAGTGTCCGAGAGTCGCGATCGCGCGGTGTCGGTGGAGGGCTGTCGAGTCATGATTTCGATATCTGTCGCGTAGCACGAATCTCAGCTAGACTGTCATAAGCTTGGTGTGAACCGCCTCGGGGTCAAGCCCCGAAACACTCGCCTCGCTTATCCGTAGACTACGCTGATCGCACGCCGACCGCCCGCGTGCCGTCTGGCCGCGTGCGGACCGGATCGAGGCGACGAGACGTCGCGATCGGAACCGTAAACTGTGACAAGCCTGTACACACGGCATCCGATGTCCACGGAGATCCCGGACGGCGAGGCGGTCATCCTCTTCGACGGCGTCTGCAACCTCTGTAGCGGGTTCGTGCAGTTCGTTCTCCCGCGCGACACGGACGAGAAGTACCGGTTCGCCTCCCTCCAGTCCGACGTCGGACAGGCGCTGCTGGCCGAACACGACCTGCCGAGCGACGAGCTGGAGTCGGTCGTCCTGATCGAAGACGGGGAGAGCTACGTGAAGTCGGCGGCGATCATCCAGATCGCGTCCGGACTGGGTGGCGTCTACCGGCTCCTCTCGCCGTTTCGGTACCTCCCGCGGTCGGTCCGCGACCGCGTCTACGACTTCGTCGCCGATCACCGATACCGGTGGTTCGGCAAGAAAGACCGCTGCATGATGCCGTCCGGCGACGTCCAGTCGCGGTTTCTGGACTGACCGGCGACGAGGGGCTGGACGGCTCTGTCGGTCCGTCTACGCCGCGTCGCCGCTGTCCTTCCACGCGGAGAAGCCGCCCTCGACGAGCGTCTCGGACTGTCGGTCGATGTACTCGCGCTGGGTGTCGTGGACCGCGGTCTCGAAGTCGTCGCCGTTGTCCAGGCGGGCGCGGACCCGCGCTCGCTTCCAGCTCGCCGGGGTCGTCCGGTTCGCGACGCGCCACCGGAGCGGCGCGAGCCACGAGGCCGCCTCCTCCTCGGGGCAGCCGGCGGTCCGGAGCCCGGCCTCGGCGTGATCGAGGAGGTCCGCGTACACCGCGTCGGTGTCGGTCGTCGGCTCCCCGTCGCGACCGATCCACTCGATCCGGGCGTCGAGCCCGTCGGCGACCGCCGCGTAGAAGTTGTCGCGGGCGGTCTCCCAGTCGAGGCCGATGACCGGGTGGTCCCGCTGCGGGAGCGACTGCATCAGCCCGGCGAACGCCGCCTGGAAGGCGATCGAGTCGCGGACGGTGGGCTGGGCAGCGATCGGGCGGAACTCGATCCGGGCGTTCGCGCTCGACCGGCTCGCGCCCTCGAAGACGGGGCGAACCCACCGCCAGTAGCTGCCGTGTTTCGTCCGGAAGGTGGCGAACGCGTCGTCGAAGCGATCGGTGCCGTCGGGCTCCGGCATGGGGATGAGCGCCTCGTCGGCGACGATCCGGTCGATCGCGGTCTCGACGTCGCGGACGTCGCGCGGGAACCGGACCTTGTCGCCGTCGGTCCGCTCGTTGAGCACCGACTCGAACACGTGGATCCGGTTCTCGGCCGCGCCCTCCGCGAGGACGCGCTCGCCGTCCCAGCCGTCGTCGTACAGGTCCGGCGGGAAGAAGGGAGAGTTGACGCCGAGCGCGAGCAGGGGCCCCGCGATCCGGAGCGCGTACCGGAAGTGCCGCGGGAGCGTCTCGGCCTGCGCGACCTGGTAGTGCGGTTGGATCGAGGTGATGAGGCTCTCCGGCATCACGGTGTCCGCTTCGAGCGACACCCCCGGCGCCTCGAGGACCGTCCCGCGCCGCCCGTCGGCGTCCGCGTTCGCCATCGCGTGGTACCGGACCGCGTCGCTCATGTTGACCGCGACGGTGACGCCGTCGACGTCGACGCTGTCAGTGAGGTACCCGCGGGCCGTCTCGCCGGTCGGGGGGATCGTCCAGAGCCCGTCGGAGACGAGGCGCATCCCCTCCACGCCCGCGGTGTTCTCCGCCGCCTCCAGCCGCGCCCGCACCTCCGCGAGCTGCGCCCGGAGCCCGTGGTCGGAGAGCGGCTGCGGGCTCGTCGACATCTCGGCGTTGTGGAGGCCGAGCTCCTTCTCGAAGCCCATCAGCTCCAGCAGTCGCCGCGGGACGCGCATCAGGGCATACTCGCCCGCCCGGGACTCCTCGCTCCACCGGCCGTCGGCGACCGCGTAGAACTCGTACTCGAAGCCGACGATCGACTGGTGGTTGTCGAAGGAGCCGTCGCGGAGCTCCTGTTTGACGATCTCACCCTCCTCCTCGACGCGCGCGGCGAACTCGTCGGGGTCGACGGCGAGCGCCTCGCGGACGCCGTCTGCGAGGGCGGACTCCGTGCTCATGCGTCGGTCGACGCGTCGGGCTCGTAAAAAGGCCTGCGGCCGATCGGCGGCGTGGGGATCACCGGCACGGGCGACGTATCGGCGCGCTTTTGCCCGCCGATCGCCGACCTCGCGCATGGAGTTCGCCACGTTCGCCGCGCGGGCCGAGCGGATCGCGGCCGAGTCGGGCGACATCGGGACGACGCTCGCCGTCGCCGACCTGCTCGCGGCGGCCGGGGACGGAGCGGGCGGGACCGACGCCGACCCGGGCGGGACCGACGCTCCGGACGACGACGCCGACCCGAACGAGACCGACGACCTCGCGACGGTCACCCGGTTCCTGCTCGGCCGCGTCTTTCCGGCGCACGACACCCGGACGCTCGACGTCGGCCCGGCGCTGTGCCGGGAGGCGATCGCCCGCGCCGCGGGCCCGAACGTGACCGCCGGCGTGGTCGAGGACCGGCTCGCGTCGGCGGGAGACATCGGCGCGGTCGCCGAGGGATACGACTTCGGCGGCCAGCGGGGCCTCGCCGCCTTCGGCGAGGGCCGCGACGCGCTCACCGTCGCCGAGCTCGACGCGTCGCTGCGGGAGCTCGCGGGCGCGTCGGGCGAGGGCAGCGAGTCGCGCAAGCTCGACGCGCTGTTCGGCCTCTTCAATCGGTGTGACCGAACGGAGGCGAAGTACCTCGCGCGGCTGGTGCTCGGCGAGATGCGGGTCGGGGTCGGCGAGGGGACCGTCCGAGACGCGGTCGCCGAGGCGTTCCTCGCGCCGCCGTCGGAGGAAGCGGGCGAGGGCGACGACGAGGGACGGGACGAGGGGCCGACCCTCCGCGCCGACGACGAGGCCCTCGCGGCCGTCGAGCGCGCCCTCCAAGTGACGAACGACTACGGTCGCGTCGCGACCCGCGCGCGCGACGAGGGTCGCGCCGGCCTCCGCGCGGAGGGGCTCGTCGTCGGACGCCCCGTGCAGGCGATGCTCGCGCAGGCGGGGACGGCGACCGACGCGGTCGAGTCGTTCAGCGAGGTCGCCGTCGAGACGAAGTTCGACGGCGCGCGCGTGCAGGTACACTACGTGCCCGGAGCCGACGACGGGCACGGTGACGGAGGCGACGGATCCGCCGACGAGGGGCTCGGCCCGCGGCTCTACTCCCGCAACATGGACGACGTGACCGAGGCGCTCCCGGAGATCGCCGAGCGCGTCGCTGCCCGGGTCGACGTCCCGGTCATCCTCGACGGCGAGGTCGTCGCGGTCGACGACGACGGCGACCCGCTGCCGTTCCAGGAGGTGCTTCGGCGGTTCCGCCGGAAGCACGACGTCGACCGGATGCGCGAGGAGGTTTCGCTCCGGCTCCACGCCTTCGACTGCCTCCACGCCGACGGCGCGGACCTGCTCGACGAGCCGCTCCGGGCCCGTCACGACCGCCTCGTCGACGTCCTGCCGGACGCGGCCGCGACGCTCGAGGTCGCGAGCGACGCGACGGCGATCGAGGCGGCCGAGGCGGCCGCGCTCGACGCGGGCCACGAGGGGGTGATGCTGAAGGATCCGGACGCGGCGTACACCCCGGGCGACCGCGGGCGGGAGTGGCTGAAGCGCAAGCCCGACGTGGAGACGCTCGACGCGGCCGTCGTCGGGGCGGAGTGGGGCGAGGGGCGCCGCGCTGAGCTGTTCGGGACGTTCCTGCTCGGCGTGCGCGCGGACGAGGCGGGCGAGGAGTTCGCCACGGTCGGGAAGGTGGCGACCGGCCTCACCGACGATGCGCTCGCCGACCTCACCGAGCGGCTGGAGCCCCACGTGGTGAGCGAGGACGGCACCGATCTCTCGATCCGCCCGGCGGTCGTCGTCGAGGTCGGCTACGAGGAGATCCAGACGTCGCCGACGTACACGTCGGGCTACGCGCTGCGGTTCCCCCGGTTCGTCGGCGTCCGCGAGGACAAGTCGGTCGCGGACGCCGACTCGCTGGACCGGGTCGCGCGGCTCGCCGACGACTCGGCCTGACTTTTTAAGTATATTCGCTCGGTCGGTCGCGGACGCCTCACGGGAAACCCCTTGACCTTCGGGGTCGTACGGTGTCGTATGCCAGGCCCGCTCGGGGACGCGACGCGACGGCGGCTGACGGACGCGGCCGCGACCCGGCTCGACGACGACGGATACAAGGTCGCGCACCCGGAGACGCGGGCCGAGCCCCCGGCGGTGGCGACTCCCCGAGGCGGCGGGGCGCCCCTCGCGGTCGAGCCGCTCACGCCGGACGACGCGACGGCGACGGTGATCGTCTCGCGGCTCGCGCACGCGCTCGACCGTGACCGCCGCGCCTGCTTCGTCGTCGACGACGACGCGACCGCCGAGGCGGTGCGGTCGCTGCTCGCCGACCCCCCGCTGCTCGTCGCCGAGCGAGACGGCCGCCGGACGTTCCACGCCGGCCCGGACCGGATCCCCATCGTCGGCGGCGGGTACGCCTGTATTCGGTTCGAGGGGCTCGGGGAGCCGACGTTCGCGTGGCGCGAGACCGACACGCCGGTCGGGCCGGTGCCCGCGGGGCCGGGGATCGACGCCGCCGCCGTCGACGAGACGGGTCGCCCGGTCGTCCCGCGGCTGGTCTGCGAGGTCGACGGGCGGGTCGTCGCGGTCCTCGCCGGGGTCGAGAGCCTCCGTGACCCGCCGGCCGAGGCGTTCCCGTACGCGTACAGCCGGCATCCGGACGACAAGCGGTTCCGGGTGCGGCGCGGCGCCGACGGCGCGGTCGTCGAGAGCGCCAGCGGCTTCGCGCCGATGCGCGCCGCGGGGTACGTCCCGATCCCCATGCCGATCGTGCCGGAGCACGTCCTCGGCCCGGCGTTCGCGCCCGATCTGGGTGCCGGAGTCTGCGGCGAGGGCGAAGCCAGCGACGTCCAGGGAGACGGACCCGCCCTCGACGACGCGTGGGACCTGATCCACGTCGACGCGGTCGATCCCGCGTAGCCCCCGTCGTCAGCCTCGCATAGCCACCCTCAAGACGCCCGCGGCCGGAACGGGAGTCATGACTGTCCGCTACGACGACTTCGCGGTTGAGTGGCTCGGCTACGCGACGGCGCGGCTCGCCCCCGACGGCGGTCCGGTCGCGTACACCGACCCGGGGCGGTACGGCGTCCTCGACGACTACTGGGCGCGCGACGGCGACCTCGTCGTCGTCACCCACGACCACCACTAC
This sequence comes from Halorubrum sp., assembly GCF_046498025.1. Lineage (NCBI taxonomy): Archaea > Methanobacteriati > Methanobacteriota > Halobacteria > Halobacteriales > Haloferacaceae > Halorubrum > Halorubrum sp. Next base: position 14,632 of record NZ_JAWOBM010000005.1, on the reverse strand, counting down.
GACCCCGACGGTATCCGGTCGGTCGCGGACGAGGACGCGACGCTCGTGATCTACGAGGCGGTCGACCCGGCCGGGATCGACCGCGAGGTGGAGTCGATCGACTCGCTCGCGGACGACTTCGACGTGATCCGCGTCGACGACGAGTCGCGCGTCGACGTCGCGACGCCCGCCGGTGACGTGGCGGTGTGGTCCGTCGCGGCCCACAACGACCCCGAGGGACCGAACGCCGGTCCCGACGGCTCGGTGACGCATCCGCCCGGGTTCGGCTGCGGGTTCCTCCTCGGGCTCGGCGACCGAACCGTCTTCTGGCCGGGCGACTCGGACGCGCTCGACGCGTTCGCGGAGCTGGACGTCTCGATCTTCTTAGCGAACATCGGCGGCGGCGGCATCGTCTCCGACCGGCACGCGAGCGCGGAGCTGGCGGAGCGGATGGACCCGGACCTGGTCGTCCCGATCCACTACGACACCTTCGAACTGCTGGAAGCGGACGGGGAGGCGTTCGCGGGCGACGTCGCCGCCCGGTCGATCCCCGTCGCGCTGGACGCCCGGTCGGCGAACCAGTAGGGGTCGCCGGCGTCGAGCGCGGTCTCTGTTTCCGGTTCCTCGCGTTATCGGGTCCTCTCCCCGCTACGGGCGCCGCGCGATCAGCGCCGCCGCGACCGCGGCGATCAGCGCGGCGACGACGCCGAAGCCGGGCGCCTCGTCGCCGGTCGCCCCGTCGTCGGTGTCGGTCTCGTTCGTTCCGTCATCGGTGTCGGTCTCGTTCGTTCCGTCGTCGGTGTCGGTCTCGTTCGTTCCGTCGTCGGTACCGTCCTCGCCGTCGCTCTCGGTCTGGAGCTCCTCGACGGCGGTCGAGAGCGTGGTCGTCGACTCGATCACGCTCCGCGGGGACGGCTGGTTGAGGTAGTTGACGTTCATCACGACGTAGTTCCCCTCGGTACCGGCGGTCGTGCTGGCGTACGGCTCCTCCTCGAGGATCGCCGCGTCGGACGTCGTCACGAGGATCAGCTCGGGGTCGGTCTGGAGGATCACTTCGCTCGAGAGCTGCGGGTAGCCGTCGCCCTCCGCGGCCGCGACGTTGTTCGTGCCGCCGACCTCCATGATCGAGTTGATGAAGGTGTTGTCCGCGGCGACGTAGCCGTCGCCGAGCGGGTACAGCGCGTCGGGGCGGTCGAGGTCGGCGGTCCGCTCCTCGGCGGCAGCCACGGAGTCGTTCATCTCCTCGTTCGTCTCGGCGGCATCCTCGCAGTTCCCGACGAGGCGACCGGTGGTCTCGGTCTTCTCCGCGATGTCCTCGATGGAGGTCGCCTCGGAGAAGTGGTAGACGGTGAGGTTCTGGTCGCGGAGGGTCTCGGCCGTGCTCGCCGACGACGCGTTCGGGACGAGCACGAGGTCCGGCTCGGTGTCCACGACGCGCTCGACGCTGACGCCGAACCCTTCCGCCGAGACGTTCGCCCGCTCGTCGGCCCCGTCGAGGTACGCGGCGTACTGGGTCAGGCCGACCACGCGGTCGCGCGCGCCGATCTCCCAGAGGGTCTGGGCGGCCGACGGGTTCGTCGTCGTGATCCGGTCGGGCCGCTCGTCGAGCGTGACCGTCGTCCCGGTCGCGTCGGTGATCTCCAGCGGGAACCCGCACGCGTCGTCCGTCTGGTGGACGCTCGACCCGGCTGTCGGGGACTCGAGCGTCGGCGATTCGGTCGTCGGCTGTGCGCCCGCGGCCGGGCCCGCGACGCCGCCCACGAGGGCGGTCGTCACGAGCAGGGCCACCGCGATCACGTACCTGGTTCGCATCGGATCGACCACGCATCTCGTCCAATAAGTATTTACCTACTACAAGTTTTGTTGGAGAACGAATGAGTGCCTGGACACGGGCGTCCCTCTGGTCTGCGGGGCTAGCGGCCGCGCTCGTCGGCGTGATCGTGGTAAGCGCCGGGATCGGTCCCGTCCGGATCCCGCCCGCGGAAGTCGCGAAGGCGGTGTTGAACGCGGTGAGCGTGCCGGCCGGCGTGGAGACGACGAGCGCCGCGGTCGGTACCCTCCGACTCCCCGGCGTGGGCCCGCTGACCCTGCCCGGAGTCGATCTCACCTACACCTCGCCGTTCGCGTACCCGGTCGACGACGTCCACGCCCAGATCGTCGTCGGCGTCCGATTGCCCCGGATCCTGATGGCCGCGCTGGTCGGCTTCGCGCTGGCGGCGGCCGGCACCGTCATGCAGGGGTTCTTCCGGAACCCGATGGCGGACCCGTCGATCATCGGCGTCTCCTCCGGCGCGGCGGTCGGCGCCGTCGCGTTCATCGTCTTCCCCGCGGCGCTGTCCGCGACCGTGACCGTCCCCCTGATCGGCGCGGTCGACGTGGGGCTCTCGTACGGGGCCGGCGTCAGCCTCTTCGCGTTCGTCGGAGCGCTCGCGGCCGCGTTCGGCGTGTACGCGATCGCGACGCGGCACGGCCGGACGCCGGTGGCGACCCTCCTGCTCGCGGGCGTCGCGGTCCAGACGTTCCTCGGTGCGGTCATCTCGTACCTCCAACTACAGGCCGGCGAGTCGCTCCGGCGGATCGTCGCGTGGCTGATGGGCCACCTCTCCGGCGCGTCGTGGAGCGAGGTCGCCGCGACGGCGGTCGTGGTGCCGCCGCTTTTCGTCCTGCTGCTGGTGTACGCCCGTGACCTCAACGTCCTCCTCTTGGGCGAGGAGGAGGCGCGCGGGCTCGGCATCGCGGTCGAGCGCACCAAGCGGGTCCTGCTGGGCGCCTCCGCGCTGATCACGGCCGCGGGCGTCGCCTTCGCCGGCGTCATCGGCTTCGTCGGCCTGATCGTCCCTCACATGCTCCGACTGGTCGTCGGGCCCGACCACCGGGTGCTGCTGCCGACCGCGGCGCTCGCGGGCGGGTCGTTCCTCGTCGCCGCCGACACGGTCGCCCGGGCCGGGAGCACGGAGCTCCCGGTCGGCATCGTCACCGCCGCGGTCGGCGCGCCCTTCTTCATCTACCTGCTCTCGAACCGGGAGGTGCACGAGCTGTGAGCGCGGACCCGACCGCGGAGGGAAACGGGGACGGCGCGACCGGCGATCCGGGCGGAGACGACGCGACCGGCGATCCGGGCGGAGACGACGCGACGGGCGATCCGGGCGGTGACCCGGCCGACGACTCGACCGTCGGCCCTCCGACCACCGATACCGACGGCGACCCCCTCGTCGAGGTCGGCGGTCTGTCGGTGTCGTTCGGCGACGTGCCGGTCGTCTCCGGCGTCGACCTCCGGGTCGAGCGCGGCGAGCTCGTCGGGCTCGTCGGTCCGAACGGCGCGGGGAAGACGACGGTGCTCCGGGCGATCAAGGGGACGCTCGCGCCCGACTCGGGGGAGGTCCGACTCGCCGGCGATCGCGCCGTCGACCTCTCCGCGCGGGAGGCTGGCCGCCGCGTCGCCAGCGTCCCGCAGGAGACGGGCCTCGCGTTCGACTTCCGGGTGCGCCACGTGGTGGAGATGGGGCGGACCCCGCACCTCGGGCGGTTCGACGGCCACGGCGCCGCCGACGACCGCGCGGTGCGGGAGGCGATGGACGCGGCGGGCGTCGCGCGCTTCGCCGACCGCTCGATCACCGAGGTCTCGGGCGGGGAGCGCCAGCGCGTCCTGCTCGCGCGGGCGCTGGCGCAGGGGACCCCGGCGCTGCTGCTCGACGAGCCGACGGCGAGCCTCGACGCGAACCACGCCGTGCGCACCCTCGAACTCGTCCGCGACCTCGTCGACGACGGCCGCGGCGCGCTCGCGGCGATCCACGACCTCGACGCCGCGGCCCGGTACTGCGACCGGGTCGTCGTCCTCGCGAACGGCGGCGTCCACGCCGCCGGCCCGCCGCCCGAGGTGCTGACCGCGGACGCGCTGCGGACGGCCTTCGACGCCGAGGCGTTCGTCGGGCGGAATCCCGCGACGGGGACGCCCGCGGTGACCGCCTTCGACGCCGTAGACGCGGGTCGCGACGACTCCGACTCGCAACGCCTCCACGTCGTCGGGACGGGTCGGAGCGGCTCCCGGGTGGTCGCCCGCCTGGCGGCCGCGGGGCACGATCTCTCGGTCGGCGTGGTCTCGGAGGGCGACGCGACCGCGGAGACCGCCCGCGACGCCGACGCCGCGGTCGTCGCCGCCCCCGCGTTCGAGCCGGTCGAGGCGGAGACGCGCGCGGCCGCCGTCCGGCTCGCGCGAGAGGCCGACGCGGCGGTCGCGGTCGGCGGCGGCGCGAGTCGGGACGCGGGCGAGCGGACAGACCCGAACGCGGCCGTCCTCGCGGCCGCCGACCGACTCGTCGAGGTCAACGGCGACGTCGACGCCGACGATCTGCTCGACGCGGTCGGCGAACTCGGCGACCGGGATCGCCAGCGCGAGGACTGAGAACGGTCGGAATCGATTTGGCGACGGTCGCCCCCGGTCTCAGACGAGCGAGGTCTCCGGCGACCGGCCGGCGAAGCGACGCCGCCGGGACGGCGCGCGCCGGCCGCGATCGAAACGAAACGAACGTGTATTTCCCTTATTAACGTGGTTTCGAAACGAGATCCCCGCCGCGCGTTCGTGTGCATATCATGAATATAAGGATGTACCAGGACGTTGATGTCGGGCGATTTTTCGGCGTCGGGAGTCGGCTAAACCTGTCGTCGAGGAACCGTTTTTGTGATCTCCACAAGCGTTAAGTCCTCGACCGTTCTGTCGTCAGTCGATGACAGACATCACGGAGGCTTCGTCGGACACCCCGGCGGATCGAGTTCTTCCAGGGCACGATAGCTTCTAACATCGAAATCGGTCCTGTACGGATCTTCGACACGACGTTACGAGACGGAGAACAGTCACCACGGACGTCGTTCAGCTACGACGAGAAACGCCGCATAGCGGCGACGCTGGACGACATGAACACCCACGTCATCGAGGCGGGGTTCCCGGTGAACTCGGACGCGGAGTTCGAGGCCGTGAGCGACATCGCCGCCGCGACGGACACCACCGTCTGCGGGCTGGCGCGTGTCGTCGAGGGCGACATCGACGCCGCGCTCGACTCGGGCGTGGGAATGGTCCACGTGTTCGTGTCCACCAGCGACGTGCAGCTGGAGGACTCGATGCACGCGACCCGCAAGGAGGCGAAGGAGCGCGCCGTCGAGGCCGTCGAGCAGGTGAAAGACGCCGGCGTCGAGTGCATGTTCTCGCCGATGGACGCCACCCGGACCGACCCCGACTACCTGATCGACATCGTCGAGGCGGTCTCGGACGCCGGCACCGACTGGATCAACATCCCCGACACCTGCGGCGTCGGGATGCCGAGCAGCTTCGGCCAGACGGTGAAGGCCGTCGTCGACGCCACCGACGCGCGCGTCGACGTCCACACCCACGACGACTTCGGAATGGCCGCGGCCAACGCGATCATGGGCTTCGAGAACGGCGCCGAGCAGGCGCAGGTGTCGGTCAACGGGATCGGCGAGCGCGCCGGCAACGCCGCCTACGAGGAGGTCGTGATGGCGGTCGAGTCGGTGTACGGCGTCGACACCGGCATCGACACGACCCAGATCACGAAGCTGGCCCGGATCGTCGAGGAGGCCTCGGACATCCCGGTCCCGGCGAACAAACCAATCACGGGACGGAACGCGTTCGCGCACGAGTCCGGCATCCACGCCGCCGGCGTCATCGAGAACGCCGACACCTTCGAGACGGGCGTGATGACCCCGGAGATGGTGGGCGCCGAGCGCGAGTTCGTTTTAGGCAAACACACCGGCACCCACAGCGTGCGCAAGCACATGGTGGAGGCCGGCTTCGACCCGAGCGACGGCGAGGTCCGGCACGTCACCAAACGCGTCAAGGAGTACGGCGCCGGCAAGCGGCAGGTGACCGCCGGCGACGTCGAGCGCTTCGCCGAGGAGGTCGGCGTCGACCGCGAGGAGGAGGTCCGGGTCTGATGGCCGTTCCCCTGACCGGGGAGCCCGCCGAGCGACCGCCGTCTCAACCGGCGGCGCTCCCCGCGGTCCGGTTCGTCACGGCCCGGTCAGGGACGACCCGGTACGCGACCGGGACCCGGTGCGGGACTACGACCCGGTGCAGGACGTTCGGCCGTTCGGCGGAGTCAGCGTCCCGACAGGGATTTATACCACGACTCCGTTGGTTCGGGCGAGATGCGACGGCACACCGCAGTTCCGACGACAGCCGACGTCGCCGGAGCCGCCGCGCCGATCATCGTAGGGGTCTGAGCCCCTACACAACCCCTTCCTCACCGACTCGACGTACCGACGAACGCCAGCGAGCGGACCGCCGTCCGCCCGCCGCGCCGGCGTTCGGACCGAACCACAACGCGCGCGAGATGCCACATCGAACACGACCACGACAATGAGCGACACAGCAGCACACACACGAGAAGACGACCCCGAGGGCTCCGAGGAGCCGCCGGAGGGAGTCGACGACGCCGCCCACGCCGCCGAGGCCGACGAGGCCGACGAGACGCCCGCCGCGGGACCGGTCTCGACAGGCGCGGAGTCGGTCGTCGCCGCCCTCGAAGCGGCCGGCGCGGAGACCGCCTTCGGCGTCCAGGGCGGCGCGATCATGCCCGTCTACGACGCGCTGTACAGTTCGTCGATCGACCACGTCACCATGGCCCACGAGCAGGGCGCCGCCCACGCCGCCGACGCGTACGGCGTCGTGTCCGGGGAACCGGGGCTCTGCCTGGCGACGTCCGGACCCGGCGCGACGAACCTCGTCACCGGGATCGCCGACGCCGATATGGACTCGGACGCGATGCTCGCGTTGACCGGGCAGGTGCCGACCGAGTTCGTCGGCAACGACGCGTTCCAGGAGACCGACACCGTCGGCGTCACGCGCCCGATCACGAAGCACAACTACTTCGCGGGCGGCGCCGACACCGTCGGTGACACGGTCGGCGAGGCGTTCGAGCTGTCGCGGGCGGGCCGCCCGGGACCGACGCTCGTCGACCTCCCGAAGGACGTCACGCAGGACGAGACCGACCGGACGCCGGGTCCGGCGGCGCCGCCGGCCGGGACCGACCCCGACCCGAACGCCGACGCCGACGCGGTCGAGGCGGCCGCCCGCGCGATCGAGGACGCCGAGCGGCCCCTGTGTCTGTTCGGCGGCGGCGTCATCAAGGCCGAGGCGAGCGAGGCCGCGCGGACGTTCGCGCGGACGTACGGGATCCCGGTGACGACGACGATGCCCGGGATCGGCTCGTTCCCCGAGGACGACGACCTCTGCCTCTCGTGGGCCGGGATGCACGGCACCGGCTACGCGAACATGGCGATCACCCACACCGACTGCCTGATAGCGGTCGGCACTCGGTTCGACGACCGGCTCACCGGGGGGATCGACACGTTCGCGCCCGAGGCCGAGGTCGTCCACGTCGACATCGACCCGGCCGAGATCTCGAAGAACGTCTACGCGGACCACGCGCTGATCGGCGACGCGGGGCGCGTCCTCGACCAGCTGACCGCGGCGGTCCGCGAGGCGCCCGACGCCGAGTCGTGGCGCGAGCGGTGCGCGGAGTGGAAGGAGACGTACCCGCTCACGTACACGGCGCCCGAGGACGAGCCGCTGAAGCCGCAGTTCGTCGTCGAGGCGTTCGACGAGGCGACCGACGACGACACCATCGTCACGACGGGCGTCGGCCAGCACCAGATGTGGGCCTCCCAGTTCTGGACGTACACGGAGCCCCGGACGTGGGTCTCCTCGCACGGTCTGGGGACGATGGGGTACGGCGTGCCCGCCGCGGTCGGCGCGCGCGTCGCCGCGAACAACATGGGCGAGCCCGACCGCGACGTGGTCTGTTTCGACGGCGACGGCTCCTTCCTGATGACGATGCAAGAGCTGTCCGTGGCCGTCCGCGAGGACCTCGATATCACCATCGCCGTGCTCAATAACGAATACATCGGCATGGTGCGCCAGTGGCAGGACGCCTTCTACGAGGGGCGGCACATGGCCTCCGACTACACGTGGATGCCCGAGTTCGACAAGCTCGCCGAGGCGTTCGGCGCCCTCGGGCTCCGTGTCGACGACTACGACGAGGTCGCCCCCGCCGTCGAGGAGGCCCTCGAATACGACGGCCCCGCGGTGATCGACTTCCACATCGACCCCGAGGAGAACGTCCTGCCGATGGTGCCGAGCGGCGGTGCGAACGGCAAGTTCGCCACCGCGGAGGACCAGCTATGAGCGGTGACTCCACCGCCTCCGGCGGCGCGCCCGAGCCCGACTCGCGGCCCGCGCCGAGCGAGCAGCCCGGCCCCGAGGAGCGGACGCACCCCGAGGGGCGCCGGAACCTCGAGGGGATACGGATCGACCCCGTCGTCGAGGCCGAACACGACTCGCGGCGCGCCGTCATCTCGGCGCTCGTCGAGGACGAGCCGGGCGTGCTCGCGCGCGTCTCGGGACTCGTCTCCCGCCGGCAGTTCAACATCGAGAGCCTCACCGTCGGGCCGACGACCGTCGAGAGCCACTCGCGGATCACGATGGTCGTCGAGGAGACCGACCCCGGCATCGACCAGATCGAGAAGCAGATGGCGAAGCTGAAGCCGGTCATCTCCGTCGGCGAGGTCGCCGGCGACGCGGTCACCTCGGAGCTCGTGCTCCTCAAAGTGCGGGGCGAGGACCCGGCCGCGGTGCAGGCGGTCACGGAGATGTACGACGGCCGGACGGTCGACGCCGGCTCCGAGACGGTCACCGTCGAACTCACCGGACACAAGTCCGCGATCGACAACGCGATCGCCGCCTTCGAGCGGTTCGGCATCGTCGAGATCGCGCGGACGGGGCCGACCGCGCTCGCGCGCGGGAACACCCCGACCGCGCCAGGAGAGAAACCCGGAACGGCCGGCGAACCGACGACCCACGACAGCTGACGCAGTTACACACGATACACAATGAGCGACAACGACATGCAGACGGTCGAATCCAACGTATACTACGACGAAGACGCGGACGGCGAAGCGATCGCCCAGAAGGTCGTGGCCGTGCTCGGCTACGGCTCGCAGGGACACGCGCACGCCCAGAACCTCAACGAGAGCGGGATCGACGTGATCGTCGGGCTCCGCGAGGACAGCTCCTCGCGCGAGGCCGCCCGGAGCGACGGGCTCGAGGTGGCGACGCCCGCCGAGGCCGCCGAGACCGCCGACATCGTGAGCGTCCTCCTCCCCGACACGGTCCAGGCGGACGTCTACGAGAACGCGATCGAACCGAACCTCGAACCCGGCGACACGCTCCAGTTCGCGCACGGGTTCAACATCCACTACAACCAGATCCAGCCGCCTGAGGACGTCGACGTGACGATGATCGCGCCGAAGTCGCCGGGCCACATCGTCCGCCGGAACTACGAGAACGACCAGGGGACGCCCGGGCTGCTGGCGGTGTACCAGGACGCCACGGGCGAGGCCCACGACGAGGCGCTCGCGTACGCGGCCGCGATCGGTTGCACCCGCGCCGGCGTCGTCGAGACGACGTTCCGGGAGGAGACCGAGACCGACCTGTTCGGCGAGCAGGCCGTCCTCTGCGGCGGCATCGCCTCGCTGATCAAGCAGGGGTACGAGACGCTCGTCGAGGCGGGGTACTCCCCGGAGATGGCGTACTTCGAGTGCATGAACGAGATGAAGCTCATCGTCGACCTGATGTACGAGGGCGGGCTCGGCGCCATGTGGGACTCCGTCTCACACACCGCGGAGTACGGCGGGCTCACCCGCGGCGACGAGATCATCGACGATCAGGTTCGCGCGAACATGGAAGAGGTCCTCGAAGGGGTCCAGAACGGCACCTTCGCCCGAGAGTGGATCTCCGAGAACCAGGCCGGCCGGCCGGCGTACACCCAGCTGCGCAACGCCGAGAAGAACCACGAGATCGAGGCCGTCGGCGAGGAGCTGCGCGGCCTGTTCGCGTGGCAGGAGGAAGAAGGCGACGAAGAGGAGTCGGCCGAGGTGACGGCCTGATGAGCGAGGGGACGCTGTACGACAAGGTGTGGGAGCGCCACAAGGTCACCGAGCTCCCGAACGGCCAGGACCAGCTGTTCATCGGCCTGCACCTCGTCCACGAGGTGACGAGCCCGCAGGCGTTCGGCATGCTGCGCGAGCGCGAGCTCGACGTCGCGTATCCGGACCAGACGTTCGCGACGACCGACCACATCGCGCCCACGGAGGCCGACAAGCGCGAGCGACCGCTGGCCGACGACCAGGCCGAGGAGATGCTCTCCGCGCTCGAACGCAACGTGAGCGAGAGCGGGATCACCTTCTTCGGCTTCGAGTCCGGCAAGCAGGGGATCACCCACGTCGTCGCCCCGGAGCTGGGGCTCTCCCAGCCCGGGATGACCGTCGCCTGCGGCGACAGCCACACGGCGACGCACGGCGCGTTCGGCTCCATCGGCGTCGGCATCGGGACGAGCCAGATCCGCGACGTGCTCGCGACGGGCTGTATCGCGGCGGACAAACAGAAGGTCCGCCGCGTCAACGTCGAGGGCGAGCTCGGCGACGGCGTCTACGCGAAGGACGTGATTCTGAAGGTGATCCAGGAGCTCGGCGTCGACGGCGGCGTCGGCCACGTGTACGAGTACGGCGGCCCCGCGATCGAGGCGCTCGACATGGAGGGCCGGCTCGCGGTGTGTAACATGTCCATCGAGGGCGGCGCCCGCGCCGGCTACATCAACCCGGACGAGACGACCTACGGGTACCTGAAGGGCCGAGAGTACGTCCCCGAGGGCGACGCGTTCGAGGAGCGGAAGGCGTACTGGGAGTCGGTCGCGTCGGACGAGGACGCCGAGTACGACGACGTCGTCACCATCGACGCCGACGGGATCGACCCCCTGGTTACCTGGGGGATCAACCCGGGACAGGTGATCGAGATCTCGGAGGCGGTCCCGCACCCGGACGACTTCGACGCCCGGACGGACCGCGAGGCGGCCGAACAGGCGCTCGAGCACATGGAGATCGAACCCGGCCAGTCGATGCTCGGCTACGACGTCGACGTGGCCTTCCTCGGCACCTGCACGAACGGCCGCCTCTCCGACTTCGAGGAGGCCGCGAAGGTGCTGGAGGGGAACACGGTCGACGAGGGCGTCCGCGCGCTGGCCGTCCCCGGCTCCGAGACCGTGCGCCAGCAGTGCGAGGAGCGCGGCATCGACGAGGTGTTCATCAACGCCGGCTTCCAGTGGCGTCGCGCCGGCTGCTCGATGTGCCTCGCGATGAACGACGACGCCCTGGAGGGCGACGAAGTCTGTGCGTCCTCCTCGAACCGGAACTTCATCGGGCGGCAGGGGTCGAAGGACGGTCGCACCGTCCTGATGAGTCCCGCGATGGTCGCGGCCGCGGCCGTCGAGGGCGAGGTCGCCGACGCCCGCGAGTACCTGAACGACGGGCCGACGGGGGGCGCCGGCGGCGTCGAGGAGGTGGCGGACTGATGAGCGCGAACGACGCGGGCGAACAGCACATCACCGCGGTCTCCGGTACCGGGGTGCCGATCCCCGGCGACGACGTCGACACCGACCAGATCCTGCCGGCGAAGTTCATGAAGGAGGTCACGTTCGACAACATGGCGGACTACCTCTTCTTCGACGCCCGGCGGGACGACGACGGCGAGTTCAACGACCACCCGCTCAACCGCTTCGAGGGCGCGTCGATCGCGGTCGTCAACTCCAACTTCGGCTGCGGCTCCTCGCGTGAGCACGCGCCGCAGGCGATGATGCGGTGGGGGATAGACGGCGTCGTCGGCGAGTCGTACGCCGAGATCTTCCGCGACAACTGCAAGTCGCTCGGGATCCCGGCGGTCACCGCCGACCACGAGACGGTCACGGCGCTGCAAAAGTGGATCGAGGACAACCCCGACGGCGACATCGAGATCGACGTCGAGGCGAAGACCGTCACCTACGGCGGCGAGACGATCGACGTCGACGTCGACGACGCGATGCGGGAGGCGCTGGTCGACGGAATCTGGGACACGACCGCGCTGATGTACTCGAATCGGAGCAAGGTCGACGCGACCGTCGACGGGCTCCCGTACGTCGAGGGTGACGACTGAATGGGCGAGGCGATCGCCGTCATCGAGGGCGACGGAATCGGCCGGGAGGTCGTCCCCGCGGCCGTCGAAGTGCTGGAGGCGTTCGACCTCGGCTTCGAGTTCGTCGCGGCCGACGCCGGCGACGCGACGGAGGAGGCGACCGGCGAGGCGCTTCCGGCGGAGACGTACGAAGCGGCCGCAGACGCCGACGCCACCCTGTTCGGCGCGGCCGGGGAGACCGCCGCCGACGTCATCCTCCCGCTGCGGGACGCCGTCGACTCGTTCGTCAACGTGCGGCCCGCCACGGCGTATCCCGGCGTCGACGCGCTCCGTCCGGAGACGGACGTTGTGTTCCTGCGCGAGAACACCGAGGGGGTCTACTCCGGCCACGAGGACCGGCTCTCCGCGGACCTCTCGACGCTGACGCGCGTCGTCACGTCCTCCGCCTCGCGCGAGCTGGCGGAGTACGCCTGCGAGTTCGTCGAGGACGGACGCGGTCCCGCCGGCGGCCCCGAGGACGGGTTCACGGTCGCACACAAGGCGAACGTGATGCGCGAGACGGACGGGCGGTTCCGAGCGGAGGTGCTTTCTGTCGCCCAAGAGCGCGGCGTCGACGCCGACGAGGAGCTGATGGACGCGTTCGCGACGAAGCTCCCGCTGGACCCGAGCCAGTACGGCGTGATCGTCTGCCCGAACCTCGCCGGCGACGTGCTCTCGGACCTGGCGGCCGGGCTCGTCGGCGGGCTCGGCCTGCTCCCGTCGGCGAACGTCGGACACGAGAACGCGCTGTTCGAGCCGGTTCACGGCACCGCGCCCGACATCGCCGGCCAGGGAGTCGCGAACCCGACGGCGGCGATCCTGTCGGCGGCCATGCTGTTGGAGTACCTCGGGTACGACGACGAGGGCGGTCGGGTCCGGGACGCCGTGGAGGGCGTGCTCTCGGACGGCCCCCGCACCGGAGATCTCGGCGGGTCGGCGACGACCGAGGAGGTCACCGCGGCGATCGTCGACCGGGTGTAGGCGCGAGCACGTCGCGCGTCCGGTCGAGTCGAGGATCCGCCCCGAGCGATCGTCCGCAAACCACAAGAAAGGAAACCCTGCGGCCCGTCCGTCCGGACATGAGCAACTACGAAGTCGCGATGGAAGCAGCCTGGTTGGTCCGTGACGTCGAGGAGACCGACGACGCCATCGGCGTCGCGGTCAGCGAAGCCGGCAAGCGACTCAACGAGACGGACAAGCAGTACGTCGAGGTCGAACCCGGCGTCACCGGCTGTCCGGCCTGCGGCGAGCCGTTCGACGCGGCGTTCCTCGCCGCGAACACGGCGCTGGTCGGCCTCCTCTTGGAGATCGACATCTTCAACGCCGACAGCGAGGAACACGCGGAGCGGATCGCGAAGAGCGAGGTCGGCGGCGCGCTGCGGGACGTCCCCCTCGAGGTCATCGAGATCATCGAGACGGAGAGCGACGAGGACGACGACCGCGGCGGCGAGTAAGGCTTGCGGGTCGGGGGGCGCCCGACCGCCGCCGCGATATCGGTCGCCGCCGAAACCTTTTCTAATAACCCGGAGTTATTCGGTGTATGGAACTCCCGACGCCACAGGACCTCCGCGAGCGGCGGACAACGCTGGAGCTGACCCAGAGCGAGCTGGCCGACGAGGCGGACGTCTCACAGCCCCTGATCGCCCGGATCGAGGGCGGCGACGTCGACCCGCGGCTCTCGACGCTCCGCCGGATCGTCAACGCCCTCCAAGAGGCGGAAGGCGAAGTGGTGCGCGCGAGCGACCTGATGAACGAGACGGTGATCAGCGTCGCGCCGGACGACGCGGTGCGCGAGGCGGTCGACCTGATGGAAGAGGAGGCGTACTCGCAGCTGCCAGTGCTGCAGAACGGGGTGCCGGTCGGCTCGATCAGTCAGGGCGACGTGGTCCACGCGGGCGAGAACGTCGGGGACCACCCGGTCAGCGAGGTGATGAGCGAGTCGTTCCCCACGGTCGCACCGAGCGCGACCGTCGACGAGGTGCGGAACCTGCTGGACCACTACAAGGCCGTGATGGTCACCGACGGCGGCGAGACGGTCGGGATCATCACCGAAGCGGACATCGCCGCACACCTGTCGTAGGAGGCTACTCGCTCCGCTCCGTCCGCCTCCGTTCGGCCTCCCGCCGCTCCGAGAGGTGCTCCCAGATCTCCGTACAGCCCGCGCCGGCCTCGATGCCGGCCAAGTGATCCGACTCGTCCGATCCGTCGGGTTCGGGCTCGTCGTCGCCGTCGCTCGACGGATCGCGGTCGCCGTCGGCCGGCACCTCGCGGTCGACGCCGTCGGCCGACGGCTCGCGACCGGTCGCGTCGCTCCCGTCGTCCCCCTCGGCGACGCCCGGTTCGGTCGACTCGGATCGGTCGGTCATCGAAGTGGGTTACGCCCCTCGCGATCATAAGACGGCGGTCGCGATTGACATCCTCCCCGCGCTGAAGCGCGAGGATTCCCACGGCACCGTGCCGCTGGGTTGGGATATTGTGGTTTACGACGTGACCTGTTCTTGAGGTGCAAACGCACCAGTTTCCTTGTCAAACAGGAACGTCGATGGCTGTGCCAACCAGCCGTTACTCCTATTCACCGAGAGATTCGGTGAACTCGGAGAT
>NZ_JAWOBM010000059.1:0-9049 GCF_046498025.1 Halorubrum sp. | reverse complement strand
ACCGAAGAGGGCGAGGGCGACCTCGAACTCGCTAACGGCTCGACCAGCGTCGCGCAGGGTGACGTTGGCGAGATTACGGTCAACCTCGACGATGAGGGCGACTCCGGAACCGTCGTGATCGGTTTCTTCGAGGACGACAACTACCAGGCGAACATCAGCGTCGAGGACGACAACGATGACGGCGAAGTCACCGTGCTGTTCAACACGTACACGGCCGGTAACACTGACGACGCAGATGCCATCGTCGAGGCGGCCGACGACGACGACGATGTCACGCTCGAAGGTGAGCAGGGCGACCTGACTGACCTCCTCGACACGGGCGACTACGACATCTCCGTGAGCCCGACCGGGCTCGACGAAAACGGTAGCGCCGAGGCGGCGCTCGACGACGAGAGCGACATCGGGTCGCTCATCATCGAGGAGCGCGAGACCGGCGAGATGGTCCTGTGGCGCACCACCGATGACGTCCGCGACGACGTCGTCGACGTGCAGGACGACGACGGCGACGAGGAGGCCACCTCCGCGATCGTCGGCGGCGTCGAAGGTGGCGCCGTGACCGAGACCGACACCGTCGCGCTCGGCGACGACAGCGACGTGCTCGTCCACCAGATCACCGCGAGCGGTCTGGAGGGCGCGCTCGACGCACAGGACGCTGACAGCAACGCCGGTGCGCTTCACGACCTGATTACCGCGCCAGCCAGCGCTGGCGAAGACAACGCGGCCAGCCTGACGTTCACCGAGCAGAACCCCGGCGCGAACCAGGAAGCCAACGAGATCCCGGCGAGCGAGCTCACCGATGATCAGTTCACGGCCGCCGTTGACGTCGTCTACGACGACGCGAACGGCGACTACTACGTCTTCCTCGACCTCGACGAGCTGAACGGTGTGCTCGATGACGTCGATGCCATCGACTCCATCGAGGACGGCGACGAGTACGAGGCCGACTTCAGCGTTCAGGACCCGCTCCTGACCGCTGCTGAACAGGACGACGACAACGAAGACATCGAAGACGCGTACGAATCGGCGAACGCGACCTTCGAGGCCGAGGACGCCGAGATCGAGTTCGACGAGGACCCGGTCGAAGTCGACGCCGCTGAAGACCAGAACGTCTCAGGCACGACGAACGTCGCGCCCGGGACGGAAGTCGACATCCGCGCCCGCAGCGACGAGGCGGCAGCGGGATTCATCCAGAACTCCGAGGACAACGTCGTCACGCCGAACGGCACGTTCTCGGGCACGTTCGACTTCAGCGAGCAGAGCATGAACGACACGTTCACCGTCGAGACGCGCAACACTCCGGCCGAGGAGGAAGCGATGGCTGACGGCGTCGTGGTCAGCGCGCCTGATAACGGCACCGACGACGGGAACGCAACCTTCGAGGTTTCGAACCTCGACCCCGAAGAGGCCACGATCACCGCGGGCGACGCGCTGACCGTCTCCGCGACGATCGAGAACACCGGCGACTCGAACGCGACCCAGGACGTCGCGCTCACGCTTGACGGCGAGGAGCTCGACAGCCAGGAGGTCACCCTCGAGGGCGGTAACAGCACCACCGTCGAGTTCACGGACGTCGACACGTCCGGCCTCGAGGCCGGTGAATACACGCACGGTATCGCGACCGACGACGACGAGCAGACCGGTACGCTCGTCGTCGAAGACGACACCGACGGCGACGACGGGAACGACACCGACGGTAACGACACCGACGGCGACGACGGCACCGACGGCGACGACGGTGACGACGGCGACGACGGTGACGACGGCGACGACGGCACCGACGACAGCACGCCCGGCTTCGGCGCGCTCGTCGCGCTCGTCGCCCTCATCGCGGCTGCGCTCCTCGCGACGCGGCGTAACGAGTAACGCAGCAGCGGCACCACACACTCGCTAACCATCGGCCCTCGCGGGCCGACCCCTGCGGCGCTTCTTTATCGGACTCGACCGCCCAGCGACGCCTCTCGGCGTCGCTCACGGAACGCCGCTGGTCGCCTCGCGAGGCGTGACGGACGGCGACGGCGCACTGCGCGGGGCTCGCTGCCGGGAACGCCGCCGACGGGTCACGGCTCCGACCGCGAGGAGGACCGGAGCGCCTCCGGTGCCCCCGCAGCCCGAGTGACGACTGAGCCGCGCGTGCCACCGTCCCCCACGCGAACGCCGTAGCGAAGCGGTTAAGAGCGAACCGCGGGAAGTACGGGCAACTCGCTGGTGCGGACACAGCGGGCACTCGCCGCCGGGCTCCGGGACCGTCGCGGTCCCGCCCCGGGACGAGACGACATGTGGCCGCCTCGCGGCTGAATCGCAACCGTCCGCGGACAACATATGGCACGAAGCTTCTACTCGCACATCAAGGAGGCGTGGCGGTCCCCCAAGGAGGGGAAACTAGCGGAGCTGCAGTGGCAGCGTAAACAGCAGTGGCGCGACGAGGGCGCCATCGAGCGCATCGAGCGCCCCACGCGCCTCGACAAGGCCCGCGAGCTCGGCTACAAGGCCAAGCAGGGCGTCATCGTCGCCCGCGTGAGCGTCCGCAAGGGCGGCTCGCGCAAGCAGCGTCACAAGGCGGGTCGCCGCTCGAAGCGCCAGGGCGTCAACCGCCTCTCGCGGCGCAAGTCGATCCAGCGCATCGCCGAGGAGCGCGCCTCGCGGAAGTACCGCAACCTCCGCGTGCTCAACTCCTACTGGGTCGGTGAGGACGGCTCCCAGAAGTGGCACGAAGTGATCTTAGTGGACCCCGCCCACCCCGCGATCGAGAACGACGACGACCTCGGGTGGATCACTTCGGACGACCACCGCGGGCGCGCCTTCCGCGGGCTCACCTCCGCCGGCACGAAGGGCCGCGGCCAGCGCAAACGCGGCAAGGGCACGGAGAAGACCCGCCCGAGCGTCACCGGCAACGACCGCCAGGGCAAGTAACGCTCCGTTCGTTCACCCGCGACGCGCGTCGGGAGCGTTCGACGCGCGCTCGGTCACTGATCGCGTTTTTATTTCGTCTCGTCCGGCCAGTGACGACGCCGACGGTCGCGTCGCCGTCCGCGCCGTCCGCGTCGCCGTCCGTGCCGCCGACGCCGCGGTGTCGTCGGTCCCGACCGCAGGGCCGCCCCGGGAAAGGCGTTATACGCCACTACCTCCCACACCCAGTTATGAGTCTCTCGCTCGACGCCGATCAGCTGGACCGATACTCCAGGCACGTCATCATGGACGAGGTCGGCCCGGAGGGGCAACAGCGCCTCCTCGACGGGAGCGTCCTCGTGGTCGGGGCGGGCGGGCTGGGCGCCCCGGTCGTCCAGTACCTCGCGGCCGCGGGCGTCGGGACGCTCGGGATCGTCGACGACGACGTCGTCGAGCGCTCGAACCTCCAGCGGCAGGTGATCCACGGCGACGCCGACGTGGGCGAGCCGAAGGTCGAGTCCGCGGCGCGATACGTCGACCGGCTCAACCCCGACGTCGACGTGGAGACGTACGAGACGCGGCTCGACGAGGGGAACGTCCGCGACCTGCTCGCCGGGTACGACGTGGTCGTCGACTGCGCGGACAACTTCCGGACGCGGTACGTCGTCAACGACGCGGCTCGGATCGAGGGGCTGCCGGTGGTCCACGGCGCGATCTACAAGTTCGAGGGGCAGGCGACGACGCTCGTCCCCGGAGGGCCCTGCTACCGGTGCCTGTTCCCGGAGGCGCCCGAGCCTGGGACGGTGCCGGACTGTGCGGCGACGGGCGTGCTCGGCGTCCTCCCCGGCACGGTCGGCTGCATCGAGGCGACCGAGGCGATCAAGCTCCTCCTCGACGCCGGGGAGCGGCTGGAGGGCCGGCTGCTCTTTTACGACGCGATGGACCTGACCTTCGAGACGGTCCCCTACCGCCAGAATCCGGACTGTCCGGTGTGCGGCGACGACGGCATCGAGTCGATCGAGGGGATCGACTACTCGGGCGGGTGCCGGGTGGACGCGGACTAGCGCCCCCGCCCCTCACAGCGAGCGCTCGGTCATCGTCGAGCCGCCGCCGGCGCCCGGGCCGTCGTCGGCGAACCCAGACCGGACGCACCACCGGCAGTAGCGGAAGTCGGGGCGGTTCTCCGCCCCGCAGTGCCGGCAGACGACGGTCTCGCCGTCGGCGTCGAGCGGGGGCGGGTCGCCGTTCGGGTCGCTTCCGCCGGTCCCCGCTCCGGGGTCGGCGCCCACGGCGAAGTCGGGACCGGCGGTCGAGGCGGTCTCGGAGTCGCCCGCGTCCGAGGGGGGCGAGTCGCCGATCGAGCCGAGGGCCTCGGGCGGCTCCCAGTCCCGTCTCGCGAGGAGCCACGCGAGCGCGAGGTTGGCGGCGAGCACCCCGACGAACACCGCGGCGACCGGAAGGAGGTTTCCTCCCGTCATGTGTTGCGTGTTAGCAGGCGAGGAATATATGACCAGCGGTGGTAGCGGGGGAGATCCGACGCGGTCTCCCCGAGGTTCGCCCGGTTCCCCCCGCACTCTTACGGCGGCCCGCCGAACGGAGAGGCGTATGAAAGAGATCGTTCACACCGACGCGGCGCCCGAGGCGGTCGGGGCGTACAGCCAGGCGACGACGAACGGCGAACTCGTGTTCACGGCCGGGCAGATCCCGCTGACGCCCGACGGCGAGCTCCTCGACGACGCGCCGATCGCCGAGCAGACGGAGCAGGCCCTCGACAACCTCGTCGCCGTCCTCGACGAGGCCGGCGCGGCGCCGACGGACGTGTTGAAGACGACCGTCTTCCTCGCCGACATCGACGACTTCGACGAGATGAACGAGACGTACGCCGAGTACTTCGACGAGTCGCCGCCGGCGCGGTCGGCGGTCCAGGCGGGCGCGCTCCCGAAGGGCGCCGGCGTCGAGATCGAGGCGGTGGCCGTCGTCGGGTAGATGAGCGCCGAGGGCGGCGGGGTCGGCGACGGAGGCAACGGAATCGGCGACGGGGGCGACGAGGTCGGCGACGAGCCGGGCGGCGGTACCGGCCCCGACCGGATGGCCGCGCGACCGTCGAAGCGCGCCAGAGCGAAGTCGGCGGCCCTGTGGGGAGTCGTCGGCGGGCTCGCGTTCCTGGTGCTCGCGCAGGGAGTCCTGATCGCCGCGGGCGCTCTCCCCGTCGGATACGGCGGACTGGTCGCTCTCGCCGCGGCGATCGCCGTCGCGTCCGGCGGAATCGCCTACGCGACCGAACACCGACTGCGGGCGAAGCGCGTGAAAAGAAGGACTTAACAGTCCCAGCAGATTATCTCAGACCGAGCCAGGATGGCCGAGTGGTAAGGCGCACGCCTGGAAAGCGTGTTCCCTTCCGGGATCGGGGGTTCAAATCCCTCTCCTGGCGTTTTTGCTGTCGCAACGACGAACGAGGAGCAGAGCGACGAGTGAGTAACCCGACAGCGGAAGCACCAGCGGATTTGAACCAGGGAGTGGAGCGAGTGAAACGAGCGGAACGACTGGGGTTCAACTCCCTCTCCTGTGTTTTTTACCTTCTATAGCCACGGCGCTCGCCGTCGCGTCCCGCCCGATACGTCGCTCCGCCGGCTCGACGCCCTCGGAACCGTCGCGCTCGACGCTCTGTCACACCGACATAAGACTCATATGTGTGGGTGTTGTTGACACGGGTGACGATGCCAGACACGAAATCAGGTCGCGAGCGGAAAGGACGGAACAAGCGCCGGCAGCTGGAGAGTCGCCTCAACCGACGCGAACTCACTGCCGCCGACGAACCGCCGGAGCCGTCCCTCGACGAGGTCGAGTCGGAGTACCTCGACGAGGACGAGCTCGATCGGTGACCGCTCGCGACCGAAGACCGTCCTCGTTTTTGCGTCCGTGGCCGCGTCCGAAAGCGACGCGTCCGTCACAGCTGTACGGTCGGAGACAGTCCCGCCGTTCCCCTGTCACGGCACCACCCGTCCGTCGGTTCCGGCTCCGCGAGCGGTCTCTCGTTTCCGGGCTCGGCCGGTAAGGGGCGCTCTCGCCTTCCACTGAATGCCGCGCGACGGCCGACGCACCTCCGGAGACGTCGATACCGCCGGAGACGTCGATACCGCCGGAGACGTCGATACCGCCGGAGACGCCGACTCCGCCGCCGATCTATTTAAAGGGCGGATCAACGACACTCGACCGAGGGCGAAGTATCGTGCTAACTACTCACATATACAGCACCGAAACACACCACCTTCCGGCGATTTTCACGACGCTCGGACCGTCGATCGGACCGGCGCTCGATCGCCGCTCAACGACGGATTTATATAGAATCACAATCAATCAAACGCTGTATGAGCCAGCGAATGCAGCAGGGTCAGCCGATGATCATCATGGGCGACGACGCCCAGCGCGTCAAGGACCGTGACGCACAGGAGTACAACATCTCCGCGGCGCGCGGCGTCGCCGAGGCCGTACGGTCGACGCTCGGACCGAAAGGGATGGACAAGATGCTCGTCGACTCGATGGGCGACGTCACCATCACGAACGACGGCGTCACCATCCTGCAGACGATGGACATCGACAACCCGACCGCCGAGATGATCGTCGAGGTCGCCGAGACCCAGGAGAACGAGGCCGGCGACGGCACGACGAGCGCGGTCGCGATCGCGGGCGAGCTCCTCAAGAACGCCGAGGACCTCCTCGAACAGGACATCCACCCGACCGCGGTGATCAAGGGCTTCAACCTCGCGAGCGAGTACGCCCGCGAACAGGTCGACGAGGTCGCCACGCAGGTCGATCCCGACGACACGGAGACGCTGAAGAACGTCGCCGAGACGTCGATGACCGGCAAGGGCGCCGAGCTCGACAAAGAGACCCTCGCCGACCTCGTCGTCCGCGCGGTGCAGGGCGTCACCGTCGAGGCCGACGACGGCTCCCACGTCGTCGACCTGGCGAACCTCAACATCGAGACCCACACGGGACGCGCGGCCGGCGAGTCCGAGCTCCTCTCGGGCGCCGTCATCGACAAGGACCCCGTCCACGACGACATGCCGACGACATTCGAGTCGGC
The DNA here is from genome assembly GCF_046498025.1 of Halorubrum sp. Taxonomy (NCBI): domain Archaea; kingdom Methanobacteriati; phylum Methanobacteriota; class Halobacteria; order Halobacteriales; family Haloferacaceae; genus Halorubrum; species Halorubrum sp. The sequence continues at coordinate 2,076 of NZ_JAWOBM010000059.1, read as the reverse complement.
GAACGTCCTCCTCCTCAACGACCCGATCGAGGTCGAAGAGGCCGACGTCGACACTTCCGTCAACGTCGACTCCCCCGACCAGCTCCAGAAGTTCCTCGACCAGGAGGAGAAGCAGCTCCGCGACAAGGTCGACAAGATCGTCGAGAGTGGGGCCGACGTCGTCTTCTGTCAGAAGGGGATCGACGACCTCGCCCAGCACTACCTCGCGAAGGAGGGCATCTTGGCGGTCCGCCGGACGAAGAAGTCCGACCTGAGCTTCCTCAAGAACGTGCTCGGCGCGCCGATCGTCACCGACCTCGACTCGCTCACCGCGGACGACCTCGCGGTCGGCTCGATCGAGCGCAACGAGGAGGACGGGCTGTTCTACGTCGAGGGCGAGGACTCCCACGGCGTCACCCTCCTGGTGTACGGCACGACCGACCACGTGGTCGACGAGCTCGAGCGCGGTATCGAGGACGCGATCGACGTGGTCTCTGCGACCGTCTCTGACGGGCGCACCCTCCCCGGCGGCGGCGCCATCGAGGTCGAGCTCGCCCGCCGGCTCCGCGACTACGCCGACTCCGTCTCCGGCCGCGAGCAGCTCGCCGTCGAGGCGTTCGCCGACGCGCTGGAGCTCATCCCCCGCGTGCTCGCCGAGAACGCCGGGCTCGACTCCATCGACCTGCTCGTCGACCTGCGCGCGGCCCACGAGGCCGGCGACGCGCACGCCGGGCTGAACGTCTTCTCCGGCGAGGTCGAGGACACGGCCGCTGCCGGCGTCGTGGAGACGGCACAGGCGAAAGAGCAGGCCATCTCCTCCGCCGCCGAGGCCGCGAACCTCGTCCTGAAAATCGACGACATCATCTCCGCGGGCGACCTGTCGACCAGCGGTGACGACGACGGGGGCGGCGCCCCGGCCGGCGGCATGGGCGGCATGGGCGGCATGGGCGGTGCGATGTAATCCGGTCCGGTATAACTCGCTCCCACGCCCCACTTCACCGACCCGATCGCGTACCGTCGTCCGATCGACTCACGCGTTCTCGTTTTTTTAAGTCGTTACCTCGACGCGCTCCCGCCGCTCGCCGAGAGCTCCGACTCCGCCCGCCGCTACCGCCGACCGACCCGGACGGCCAGCGCGGCGACCAGCAAGGCGAGCACCGCGGCGGTCAGGCCGAAGCCCGGCGCGCTCTCCTCCGTCTGCGTCCCCGTGTCGGTCGCTCCCTCGTCGCCGCCGAAGAGGCTGATCGATCCGGCCTCGGTCCCGTTGAGCGACACCGTTCCGCCGTCGACCGGTTCGAACGCGATCTGCACGGTCGCGCTCTCGCCGGGATCGAGTGACACGTCGCGCTCGGCGAGCTGCTCGCCGTCCATGGTGACGGTGAGCGTTCGGTTCGCCGGCCGGTCACCGGGATTTTCGACCGTCGCGCGGAGCGTCGTCTCGTAGCCCACGCGAACCTGATCTGCCGGGACATCGCTGTCGACGATGTCGACGCTTCCGGGTTCCAGCGCGACGACGGCGACGGGCGCGGCGTTCGGCATCGTCGCGGTGTGAGCGTCTCCGTCGACGGTGTGGGTGACGCCCGCCGTCGTCCACTCGCCGTCGACGTACCGCATCACCGCCACGTCTTCCTGTCTCAGACCCTCCGGGAGCGCGTCGCTGTCAACGTCGAATCGGAGCGTCGCCGCGCTCGTGTCGGCTGCGTCGAGCGTCGAGCCGATCTCCACGTATCCCAGCGCGCTCCCGTTCGGGACGGCGTCGCCCTCTCGGGGGTCGGCCGTCGGTCGTTCGACGGTCAGCTCGAACGCCTCGCGGTCTCCGGCCGTCTCGATCGTGAGCTCGGACAGTGACACCGCGGGCCGCGTCTCGGAGGGTCCAGCGAGCGCGACGTCGGCCGTGTAGCGTCCGTCGACCACGCCGTCGACCTCGACCGTGACGGCGTCGGCCGACTCCGACCGGGACACGGTCGGCTCGTCGTCGCTCGTCGTGGGCGACTCGGACGATTCCGATGAGTCGGCCGATTCAGGTGACACGGGACCGTCGGAGTCGTCGCCGTCGTCGGGTTCGTTTTCGTCGGAATTGCCCTCATCGGGCTCGTT
>NZ_JAWOBM010000038.1:0-52641 GCF_046498025.1 Halorubrum sp. | reverse complement strand
GCGGCGTCCCGAAGAACTTCACGCTCCAGACGATGCTCGTCACGCCGCGGGCGTACGACTACGCGGTCCAGATCACGATGGACCCGGAGGCGACCGGCGGGCTCTCCGGCGCGACCCTCGAGGAGGCTCGGTCGTGGGGGAAACTGGAGAAGGACGCGCGTAACGCTTCCGTCTACGGCGACGCGACCGTGATGCTGCCGATGCTGATCGCCGCGGCCCGTGAGCGCGTGGAATAGGGTCCCGAGTGCGGTCCCGATCGCGCCATCATTTATAAATCGATCTGCGGTGGCGTCGCCGGCGCGTAGCGCCGGCTGCTAGCGAGAGCTTCGCTCTCGCCCCGCGTGCTTCCGAGCGGTCGCCCTCGGCGACCGCGAGGAGCGCGCGCGAGGGACGCGGCGAACGCGAGCGGCGAAGCCGCGAGCCGTGAGCCGCGAGGCTGGGGAGGCGTGAGGCTGCAGTTGCGGTGGGGGTGGGACTCAAAGGGGCAGCCGCGAGGGCGAAGCACGGCGCAGTAAGCACCGCAGCGAGGGAGCGACAGCGACCGAGTGAGGAGCTCAACAAGCCGCGCGAGTAGCGAGGGCGACCGAAGGGAGCCCTCGACTGGCGAGCGGCCGGTAGGCCGCGAGCCCCTCGCGGCTGGGGCTTTGGAGGTGTTCACCGTCGATCCACAAGTAACGATTTATAAGCGAGCGGCTGGGGCTTTGGAGGAATCTCTCGCCGCCATCCGATCAACTACTTATAAAGAAGCGCCCGAAACGCCGCGATCCTCCTATTCGCCGTCGGCGCTCGCGAAGAACTCCACGTCGCCGGCGATCACCGCGCTCGCGACGACCGCCCCGCCGACCAGCAGCGCGACGACGAGCGTCGTCAGCGTCGCGGTGAGCGCGCTCCCGCCGACCGCGACGCCGACGAACGCGCCCACTGAGCCGCCCACGCCGCCGGCGATGACCGCGAGCGTCTGTGCCTCGCCCATAGCTGTCGATTTCCCAACAGGGCTAATAAGCGTTCGCGTCGGGCTCTCACGGGTGATAACGGGGGATGCGACCCCAGACGGCCACCGCTCGCTCCCCGGCGCTCAGCGCGGATAGCGTCGCCCGAGGTCGACGCCGTTGGCGGTGCGGTCGTCGCCGTCGGCTCCCGCCCCGTCCTCGCTCTGGTCGCCGTCGGCTCCCGCCCCGTCCTCATCCTCGTCACCGCCCGGACTCACGCTCCCGGTCCGGTAGCCGGCCATGTCGAGGGTGACGTAGTCGAATCCGAGGTCGGAGAGGTGCTCGTGGACGGCGTCGGCGAACGCCGGGTCGAGCGCGCGCTCCAGCTCGTCCGGGGCGATCTCGACGCGCGCGAGCCCGTCGTGGTCGCGAACGCGAAACCCCTCGAATCCCCACTCGCGGAGCACCCGCTCGGCCTTCTCCACGCGGGTCAGCCGCTCCTCCGTCACTTCGAGTCCGGTCGGGATCCGCGAGGAGAGACACGCCATCGACGGCTTGTCGGCGACCGAGAGGTCGTACGCCTCGGCGATCGCCCGCACCTCCCCCTTCGAAATGCCGGCGTCCAGAAGCGGCGAGACCACGTCCAGCTCCTCGACCGCACGGAGGCCGGGGCGGTGCCCCTCGCCGGGGTCGTCGGCGTTCGTCCCGTCGCAGACGGTGTCGATCCCCAGGTCCTTGGCCGTCTCGTACATCCGCCCGAGCCGCATGGTCCGGCAGTGGTAACACCGGTCGCCGTCGTTGGCGACGAAGTTCGGATCGTCGAGCTCGGAGAACGTCACGGTCTCGTGACGGATCCCGATCTCGCCCGCGACCCGTTTCGCGTCGTCGAGCTCCGCGGCCGGCAGCGTCTCGCTCCGCGCCGTGCACGCGACCGCGTCGTCGCCGAGGGCGTCGCGCGCGAGCGCGGCGACGACCGCGGAGTCGACGCCGCCCGAGAAGGCGACGAGGACGCCGTCGCGCTCGGCGAGGTCGTCGCGGGCGGTCGCCGCCTTCGCCGCCGTCTCCGGGTCGAGGGCGTCCCGATCGGCGGCGAGGGTGTGGTGGCTCATGGCCCCGCGTTCGCGGGCGGCGGGAAAAAGCGCGTCGGCCGCGGCGAGCGCGCGGCGGATGGGGACGCGCCTCGGCTCGGTCTTGACCCCCATCCTTTTGCGCGTTGCCGCGATAGCGGCGAGTAGATGGAGCTGGAGGCGATTCCCGGCGTCGGGGCGAAGACGGCCGCCGCGCTGCGCGAGCTCGACGACCCGGCCGGGACCGTCGAGTCCGGCGACGTCGCCGCGATCGCCCGCGCGCCCGGGGTCAACGAGGCCCGCGCGGCCCGCATCGCCCGCGGCGCGATCCGCCGGCGACACGGCGACGACGGTCGGGTGCTGGCGACCGACCGCGCCCGCGAGGTGTACCGCTCCGCGATCGACCTGCTGCGCGAGCGCACCGTCACCGACTACGCCGCCAAGCGGCTGGAGACCTTCTATCCGAGCGCCTCCGCCTCGCGGATCGCGGAGGCGCAGTCGTTCGTCGAGTCGGCGATCGAGCGCGACCCGGACCCCGCGGTCCGCGAGGCGCTCGCCGGCGTCGAGCCCCTGACCGACCCGCCGACGGTCCGGGTGCGCGACCGCTGTCTCGCGACCGCCGACGCCGAGACCCTCGCTCGCGCGGAGTCGGCCGTCCCGGAGCTCTCCGTCGAGACCGTCGAGGACGCCCGCGACGTCTCCGAGCTCGCCCGGTCGTACGCGACCGTGATCGTCCTCGACGAGGAGTTCGCCGGACTCGACGTCGAGGGCGACGTCCACGTTCGCCCGGACGCGCTCGGTGCGCCCGCGGAGACCGTGCCCGAGCGGCTGCTCGCCTTCTTCGCCGCGAACCGCGAGCGGCTGGAGGCGGCCGCGGCGGTCCACGAGGCGGCCGAGGCGGCGGGCGACCCCGTCGCCGGCGGCGATCCCGCGGCCGACCCCGACCGCCTCCGCGACGCCCTCGCGCGGCTCGACGACGACGGGACGATCGTCGGCGACGAGGAGCTGGCGCGGCTGACCGCCGCCGTCGACGACCTCGACGCCGCGGTGTCGACCGCTGAGTCGATCGCCGACGACCGTCTGAGGGAGGCGATCCGCGAGCGCGACGTGACCATCGAGGGGACCGACTTCCTCTCGCTGGTCGAGCAGGGCGCCCGCGTCGACTCGCTTCTGGACCGGGAGCTCGCCGACGAGTACGACGAGGCGATGGCCCGCGCCCGCGAGCACCTCGCCGACGCGCTCCGCCTGGAGCCGGAGGAGGCGGAGCTCGCCGACCGCGTCTTCGGCGACGACCCCTCGTTTCCGGTCGACCACGACGAGACCGCCGTCTCCCGGCTCCGCACCGAGCTGGCCGCCGCGCGGGACCGGCGCGCCGCGCGGCTGAAGGCCGAGCTCGCGAGCGACTTCGGCGACCTCCGCGAACCGGTGGAGGCGCTCGTCCGGGACGCACTCGAGCTCGACGTGGCGCTCGCGATCGCCCGGTTCGCCCGCGACTTCGAGTGCGTCGTGCCCGAGGTTGTCGGGCCCGAATCGTCCGATCCGGGCTTCCGCATCGAGGGCGGCCGCTCCCCGCTCCTCGACGTCGACTTCGCCGACGCCGAGCCGATCGACTACGCCGTGTCGGGCGCGACGCTCCTCTCCGGCGTCAACTCCGGCGGGAAGACCTCTACCCTCGACCTCGTCGCGCTCGTCGTCGTGCTCGCGCAGATGGGGATGCCGGTCCCCGCCGAGTCGGCGACGGTCGAGCGCTTCGAGGAGGTGCACTACTACGCGAAGTCGCAGGGCACCCTCGACGCGGGCGCGTTCGAGGCGACCCTGCGGGACTTCGGCGACCTCGTCGAGGGCGCCGACGGCCGGCTCGTCCTCGTCGACGAGCTGGAGTCGATCACGGAGCCCGGCGCCTCCGCGAAGATCATCGCGGGCATCCTCGAGGCGCTCTCGGCGCAGGACGCCACCGCCGTCTTCGTCTCGCACCTCGCCCGGGAGATCCGCGACGCGGCCGACTTCGACGTCGCCGTCGACGGGATCGAGGCGGCCGGACTGGTCGACGGCGAACTCCGGGTGAACCGCTCTCCGAAGAAGGGCCACCTCGCGCGGTCGACGCCGGAGCTCATCGTCGAGAAGCTCGCGGGCGACCGCGACACCGAGTTCTACGGGGACTTACTGGAGAAGTTCTGAGCGAAGGCGGCCCGCTCCGACGGGTCGCTCGACCTCAGTCGTCGCCCAGTTCCGCCGTGACCGTGATCTCTACGTCGAGCGGCGCGGGCAGTCGGGACACCTCGACGCAGGTCCGCGCCGGGTACGGCTCCGAGAGGAACGACCGGTACGCCTCGTTCACCGCGTCGTAGTCGTCCATGTCGGTGAGGTAGACGGTCGCCGACACGATTCGGTCCGGGGTCGTCCCGGCCGCCTCCAGCATCGCGGCCACGTTCGCGAGCGTCTGCGTCGTCTGCTCCGCCACGGACTCGGGCGCCTCGCCGGTGTCGGGATCCACGCCCGTCTTCCCCGAGACGTGGACCGTGTCGCCCGAGACGATCCCCTGGGAGTACGGCCCGAGGGCCTCCGGCACGTCGTCGGTCGTGATCTCGTGCATCGGTCGGAGCGACGGCGCGTCACCGCATCAAGGTGCGGGTCGCGGGGCCCGCCGACCGGGTTCCCCCGATCGGCCGCGGCGGGGCGCTCCACCGAGACCGCTCAGATCAACACCGCTCGGGCCAGTCCGAGGAACACGAGGAACCCCAGCACGTCGGTCGCCGTGGTGATGAAGATGGTCGCCGACGTCGCCGGGTCGATCCCGAGCCTGTCGAGCGTCAGAGGCATGAGCGCGCCGAAGAACCCCGCGATGACGAGGTTCGCGACCATTGAGACGCCGATGACGGCGCCGAGCAGGACCCCGAACTCGCCGTACGAGAACGCGGTCGCGATGACCGCCACGAGCGCGCCGGTGATGAGACCGTTCACCGCCCCGGCGACGGCCTCGTTCGCGATGACGCGCTTGCCGGTCGCCAGCGACACCTGTCCGAGCGAGATGCCGCGGACGGTGACCGCCATCGACTGCGTGCCCGCGTTTCCGCCCATCCCGGCGACCACCGGCATGTAGGCGGCGAGGATCGCGACGGCGGCGATCGTCGACTCGAACAGGCCGACCACCGCCGCGGCCACGAACGCGGTCCCGAGGTTGAGGACGAGCCACCTGTAGCGCCGGCGGATCTTCACGGCGGGGCCGTCGAGGACGCTCTCCTCCTCGGCGACGCCCGTGAACTCGTACAGCCGCTCGCCGGTGGCCTCGCCGATCAGCCCCAGGAGGTCGCTCGCGTAGATCACGCCGAGGACGTCGTCGTCCTCGTCGAGCACCGCGACGGTCCGCTCGCTGTTCCGACGGAACACCGCCAACACCTCCTCGTCGTCGCGGTCGTACCGGACCGAGGGCGTCTCCCGCACGTAGTCGGTGATCGCGTCCGTCTCCGGATCGGCGGTCGAGAGCGCCGCACCGGGCAGCTCGCCGAGGAGGACGTCGTTTTCGGTGACGAAAATCGTCGGCGTCCGCCCGGTCCGCTCCTCGAAGCGTCGGACACGTTCCGTCACCGCCTCGAACGACCGATCGGCGTCCACGGTGACGTAGTCCAGATTCATCACGCCGGCCGCGCTCTCGGGGTCGAACGACAGCAGGAAATCGACCTTTTCCCGGCGAGCGGAATCGAGCGTGTCGAGCAGGGTCTCGCGGGTCGACTCGTCGACGTAGCCGAGCACGTCGGTGATCTCGTCGGGGTCGAGGCGGTCGAGGAACGCCTCCAGCTCCGCCCGGCTCATGTCGGTCGCGACCGCGGCCCTGACGTCGGTCGTGAGCGCGAAGAAGGCGTCGCGCCACTCCCGCTCCGGCAGCGAGGTGAACCGCTCTCCGGGCCGCGGCGACATGGCGATCGTCGCCTGCGGATCCGACGTCTGGCTGCTCATGTACGAAAGGGACAGGAATCACACAAAACGGTACCGGGAGCCTCTGGGCGGTCGGCGTCCGTTCGCCCGTCGGCCGCCGCGTGCGGGCTCCGTTCCGCGCTCCCGCTCAGTCGTCGTCCGCCGCCGCGGGCTTCCGGCGGTCGTCGCGCGGGCCCGCGATGTCGACGTCGGGGAGCAGGTCGCGCAGGTACCGCCCGGTGTGGGACGCCTCCTCGCGGGCCACCGCCTCCGGGGTCCCGCTGGCGACGAGCTCGCCGCCGCCCTCGCCGCCCTCGGGACCGAGGTCGACGATGCGGTCGGCGTTCTTCACGAGGTCGAGCTCGTGCTCGATGACGACCACCGTGTTGCCCCCGTCGACGAGGCGGTGGAGCACGTCGATCAGCTTGCGCTCGTCCTCCTTGTGGAGCCCCGTCGTCGGCTCGTCGAGCAGATAGAGGGTGTCGCCCGTCGCCTTCTTGCCGAGCTCCTCGGCGAGCTTCACGCGCTGGGCCTCGCCGCCGGAGAGCGTGGTGGAGGGCTGACCGAGCTCCATGTAGCCGAGCCCGACGTCCTTCAGGAGCTTCAGGCGACGCTGGAGCCCCTGGTGGCTCTCGAAGAAGTCGTACGCCTCGTCGACGCTCATGTCGAGCACGTCCGAGATGGTCGCGCCCTTGTACGTGACGTCGAGCGTCTCGTCGTTGTACCGCGCCCCGCCGCACTGCTCGCAGGGGACGTACACGTCCGAGAGGAAGTTCATCTCGATCTTGACGGTCCCCTGGCCGCCGCACTCCTCGCAGCGCCCGCCCTTCACGTTGAACGAGAAGCGGCCCTTCTCGTAGCCGCGACGCTTCGCGAGCTTGGTCTCCGCGAACAGCTCGCGGACGTAGTCGAACACGTCGGTGTACGTCGCCGGGTTCGAGCGAGGCGTCCGGCCGATGGGCGACTGGTCGATGAGCCGCACCGTCTCGATCCCCTCGATCCCCTCGATCGCGTCGTGGTCGCCGGGATCGACCGAGGTGTTGTCGTTCATCTCGCGGGCGAGGCCCTTATAAAGAACGTCGTGAACCAGCGTCGACTTCCCGGAGCCGGAGACGCCGGTGACGGTCGTCAGCGTGCCGAGCGGGATCGACACGTCGAGGTCCTTGAGGTTGTGCTGGCGGGCGCCGCGCACCGTCAGCTCGCCGTCCGGTTCGCGGCGCTTCTCGGGGACCGGGATCTCCTTCCGTCCCGAGAGGTAGTCGGCGGTGACCGACTCGTCGGCCGCGACGATGTCGTCGAAGTCGCCCTGCGCGACCACCTCACCGCCGCGCTTGCCGGGGCCGGGTCCCATGTCGATGATCTCGTCGGCGCGGCGCATCGTCTCCTCGTCGTGCTCGACGACGACGAGGGTGTTCCCGAGGTCCCGCAGCCCGGTGAGCGTGTCGAGCAGGCGGTCGTTGTCGCGCTGGTGGAGGCCGATCGACGGCTCGTCTAAGACGTAGAGCACGCCGACGAGCCCGGAGCCGACTTGCGTCGCGAGCCGGATGCGCTGGCTCTCGCCGCCGGAGAGCGTCGACGCCTCGCGGTCGAGCGTGAGGTACTCTAAGCCGACCTCCTCCATGAAGCCGAGCCGCGCGCGGATCTCTTTTAAAATCTCCGTCGCGATGGTGGTCTCGCGCTCGCCGAGCCGCTCCTCCATCCCCTCGAAGTGCGCGCGGGCGTCGGCGATCGACATCCGGTTCACCTCGGTGATCGGCGTGCCGTCGACGAGGACGTGTCGCGACTGCTCCTTCAGGCGGGTGCCCTCGCAGTCCGGGCACGTCGTCACGGCCATGAACTCCTCGATGTGGTCTCGAGCGCGCGAGGAGTCGGTCTCGACGTGGCGGCGCTCCAGGTTGGGGATGACGCCCTCGAAGCGCTCCGTCTTCTCGCGGGTGCCGTTCTTCGTGGTCCACTCGAAGTGGACCAGGTCGTCGGTGCCGTAGAGGAACTGCCGACGGATCGACTCGTCCAGCTCCTCGAACGGCGTCTCCAGCGAGACGCCGAAGTGCTCGGCGACGTTGTCGAGCTGGCGGGAGTAGTAGGTGCGGTCGTAGCTCCACGGCTCGAAGACGTGTTTCAGGGGCCTCGAGGGGTCCTCGATCACGAGCCCCTCGTCGACCTCCTTGGTGGAGCCGATCCCCTCGCACTCGGGGCAGGCGCCGTACGGGCTGTTGAAGGAGAACGAGCGCGTCTCGATCTCGGAGAACTGGAAGTCGGAGTTGGGGTTGCCGAGCTCCTCGGAGAACTCGACGACCAGCCGGTCGTCGCCGTCGGCGTCCGCCGCGAGCGACCCGGTCGAGCGGGTGTTGGAGGCGAAGGGAACGTCCTCGGGCGGGTCGGGGACGATCAGCTTGAGCGCGCCGCCGGCCTCCTCCAGGGCGGTCTCGACGGAGTCGGTGATCCGCGATCGGGCGTCGGGCGAGACGGTCACGCGGTCGACGATCACGTCGATCGTGTGGTCGTAGTTCTGGTCGAGCTCCGGGTCGTCGAGCGTCAGGTCGACCGGCTCGCCGTCGACCTCGACGCGGGCGTACCCGTCGCTCGCGAGTTCCTCGAACAGCTCTTCGAACGCGCCCTTCTGGTCGCGGACGACCGGCGCGGCGACCTTCGCGCGGGTCCCCTCGGGGAGCTCGAGGATCTGTTTCACCATGTCTTGTGCGGACTGCTCGCCGACTTCCTCGCCGGTGACGGGGTCGTACTGGGTGCCGATCCGAGCGTACAACAGCCGGAGGTAGTCGTGCAGTTCGGTGACGGTTCCCACGGTCGAACGGGGGTTGTTCGCGGCGTTCTTCTGGTCGATGGAGATCGCGGGCGAGAGCCCTTCGACGGCCTCTACCTGGGGTTTATCCATCTGTCCGAGGAAGTTGCGGGCGTACGCCGACAGCGACTCGATGTACCGACGCTGCCCCTCCGCGTAGACGGTGTCGAACGCGAGCGACGACTTCCCCGACCCGGAGAGCCCGGTGACGACGGTGAACTCCTCGCGCGGGATCCGGACGTCGAGGTCCTTGAGGTTGTGTTCCTCGGCGCCGCGGACCTCGATGTAGTCCTTGCTCATTTCGTTCCGTTCTTGCGGGCGCGCGCGGGAATACTCGTCGGTCTCGGTGTTCTCACGCCTCGTCGGTCTCGGTGCGCTCACGCGCAGCGGCGGCGTCGTCAGGGGCGAGCGATCAATGAGTGTGTCCCTCCGGGGTGCGCCGGTCAGCGCTCGACGACTCTCGAGGGCGGCGAGAGGTTCCGACGCCCGCCGAACGTGACGAGGAACAGGAGGCCGACGCCGACGCCGTACGCCGCCATCAGCGGGAGCGTCGCGAGGAACATCGTGATCACGTCCGCCGGGGTGAACACCGCCGCGAACAGCATGATCCCGACCGTGACCTCGCGCCAGCGGTTCCGGAACACGTCGTACGGGACGCCGGCGTTGTTCAGGAGGAGCATGAGGATCGGGATGTCGGCGAGGAAGCCGATCCCGATCGTCGTGTACACCACGAGCCAGAGGAAGTCGCTCACCTGGTAGGTGATGATCATGTCTGCGAGCCGCGCGTCCGTCACGAGCCAGCCGATGAGCCCCGGCGCGATGTAGGCGTACCCGAGCGCGAAGCCGCCGAGCAGCCCGCCGAGCAGCGCGCCCGCCCAGAGGTAGACCTTCCAGATCCGTCCGGCGACGAAGCCGCGCTCGCGCAGGGCCGGCCACGCGTAGTAGAGCGCGACCGGAAACACGGCGACGAGCCCGAGCAGGATCGAGAACTTCACCATGAAGATAAGCGCCTCGACCGGGTGGAGCGTGATGATGTTGATCCCGCCCTCTATCTCCGCCGGAACGCGCTGTTCGAGGTCGTTGCGCACCGTCGCCAGCCCGCCGAGATACAGCCACGTGAACGCGGCCGCCATCACGCTACCGAAGACGGCGACGAGCCGGAACGACCGCGACCGCAGCGAGTCGAAGATGAACTTGAGGTCCGTGTAGTAGCCGCCGATGTCGTCTTCGGCCTCCTCCTCCTCGCCGTCGGTGAGCTCGGAGAGGAACGTCGAACTCGCGCGGGAGGTGCGGTCCTGCATCGTTCCGACCAGCCCGTCTTGACCGCCGGACCCGCCCGATCCGCCGGCGCCGCTCGCGTCGCCCGCTCCCCCATCGTCGCTTCCGGCGTCCGTCTCCTCGCCTCCGGACACCTCGTCGAAGCGGTCGAGGATCGCCTGCGCCTTCTGCGGGTCGTCGTCGTCGAGCGCGGCCTGCGCGAGCGCGAGCGACTCCGCTTCGTCCATCTCCGCGAAGGCGGCGGCGGGGGCGGCCCGGACGCCGGCCTCGTCGAGCTCGCTCACGTCGATCGCGGTGGGGTCGCCGTACTGGTGCCCCGCGCTCGTCGTGTCGAGGTCGGCGTAGACGGCCCACAGCGTCGCGACGAGGACGAACACGAACGCCCACACGGCGGCGTACACGCCGGCGGCGGTGGTGGGGTCGACGCCGAGTCCCGCACCCGGTTCGAGGAACCGCCAGTCGCTGCCGGCCGTTCGGAGGAGATCGTTGAACGCGGTCCAGACGCCGTACTCGTAGAAGGCGTACGCGAGCCCGCCGCCGAGGACGGCCGCGCCGCCGACGACGTTCCAGTGGTTTCGGACCGCGCCGCGCACGTCGATGCGGTCGGAGCTCCGCTGGGCCGTCACGACGAGCTTCGCGAGGTAGAGGCTGAAGCCGTACAGGGCGATCAGCGGGAACGCCCACATCAGCTGCGTGAACGGGTCCGGCGGCGAGAACACCGCGCCGAAGACGAAGATGGCGACGACCGCGTAGCGCCACTTGTCGCGGAACGTCTCGTACTGGACGATCCCGGAGTACGAGAGGCCGGTGATCAGGAGCGGCATCTGACCAGCGAGCCCGAACGACAGCGAGAGGAAGACGATGAACTCCGTCCACATCACGATCGAGTACGTGGGCTGGATCCCGGCCTCGAGCCCGAAGCCGGCCAGGAAGGAGAACATGATCGGGAAGAACGCGTAGATCCCGTAGGCGACGCCGACACTGAACAGGCCCACGCCGAGGAGGCCGACCCCGGCGAGCTTCCAGCGCGGGACCGCTGAATGCGGCCACGCACCGCGCGCGCGGAGCTCGTCGCGGGAGACGTAGATGAGCGGCGGAATCGCGGTGATCGCGCCGACGATCAGCCCGATCTTCGCCTGCAGGAGGATCACCTCGAACGGGGTGGTCGCGATGACGTCGGCCTCGGCGGCGACCGCGGGGGACATGTTCGATTTGGTGACGTTATACAGGAACTCCCAGACGTACACGCGGAGCGCCCAGAACGTCGCGAGGAAGCCGAGCAGGAAGACGACGAACACCTTCTGGAGGTCCTTCTGAATCGACCGGAGGAACGCCTTCGCCGACTCGCGTCCCTCTGCGAGCGACTGCTGGGTATCCTCGTCGAGGGCACTCGCCATACGGGAGTGGAAGTCCGTCGCCGTTATCAACCTTTTCGACCCGCTCCGCGGGCTGCGGCCCCCGGTTCGCTCCGGCTCCATCCGAAAAGGCCTATAATCACCCGGTTGCGTAGGTGAAGTGAATGGACGACTCGGACCGGTCGCGCGACGAGCCATCGGCCCCCGAGGACGACTCGGTCGCCGACGACGCCGTCAGCGACGGCGACGGTACCGACGCGGCTCCAGACGACGGAAGCGACTCCGTCGAATCCGAGGCCTCCCAGGCGGTCACGCCCGAGATCGACGGCGTTTCTGACGACGATGGCGGCGACGCTTCTGGCGGTGAGGACGGCGACGCTTCTGGCGGTGAGGACGGCGACGCTTCTGGCGGTGAGGACGGCGACGCTTCTGGCGGTGAGGACGGCGACGCTTCTGGCGGTGAGGACGGCGACACTTCTGACGACGAAGCGACCAGCGATACGACTGATTCCGTCGACGAGGACGAGGCTGATTCCGTCGACGAGGACGAGGCTGATTCCGTCGACGAGGACGAGGCTGACGACGCGCCGACCGAGAGCCTCGGCGACGGCGGGACGCCCGCGACGGCCGAGGACGCGGCGGCCGCCGGTTCGGTCGAGGACGCGACGATCGCGGACGACGGGGCCGCCGACGATTCCTTCGAGGGATTGAAGGCGCCGGAATCGGACGAGGAGATGCCGCTCGCGGCCCACATCGAGGAGATGATGCGACGGCTCGCCGTCGTCTTCCTCGTCGGCGGGCTCGCGACGCTCGTCGTGGTGACCGAGTCGACGGAGCTGATAAACTACTTCTGGAGCTACCACATCCCCGCGCCGCTGGAGAACCGGCCGCGGCTGTACGGCCCCCTCGAACTCCCGCTCACGCGGCTGAAGGTCGCCGGGCTCGCGGGCGTCGTCGTCGGGCTGCCCGCCTTCGTCTACGAGACGTACCGGTTCATGAAGCCCGGCCTGTACGAGAACGAGCGCCGCTACTACCTCGCGGCGGTTCCCACCAGTCTGGTCCTCGGCGGGATCGGCATCGCGTTCGCCCACTTCCTCGTGTTGCCCGCGATCTTCTCGTATTTCACCACCTACACCTCCGACGCCGCGACCATCGCCTTCGGGCTCGCGGAGACGTTCAACCTCATCGTCATCATGCTCGCGTTCATGGCGATCGTCTTCCAGATCCCGCTTTTCATCATGCTCGCGATCATGATGAACCTCGTCACCCGGCAGTGGCTGGAGGCGAAGCGGCTGATCTTCTGGGGCGCGTTCCTCGGGATCGCGTTCCTGTTCAGCCCCGACCCGACCGGGATGGCGCCCATCATCGTGACGCTCACGATGATCGTCTTATACGAGGGGACGCTGGCGATACTGCGCTGGACCGGCAACTAGATCGCGCCGCTGACGTTTATATACGGTCGCAGCTCGGAAATTGGCGTTCACGAGGCCGCTTCGTAATCACTGCGTCCGTCGCGGTCGCTCGTTTATAAGTACCCAGCGGCGGATCGGGAGTGAACGCGGTCAAAGCCCCAGCCGCTTGAGTATACGTCTTCGGCTCCTCTCCGACGGCGAACACCTCCAACGCCCCAGCCGCGAGGACTCGCTCGACTCGTTGCGTTCCTCGGTCACTCGCGTCGCTCGCTCCCTGCGGTACTTACGTCGTCGTGCTTCGCCCTCGCGGCTGCCCCGTTGAATCCCACCCGACCGCACCGCCCCGCCCCTCACGCCTCCCCAGCCTCGCGGTTCGCGCTCTCCGAGCGCTCACCGCGTCCAGCGAGAATCGGAGATTCTCTGGCAGCCGGCGCTATGCGCCGGCGACAGCGAGGCGCGAAGCGCCTCTGGCAGTCGGGCGAAGCCCGACGACCTCGCACGCGCTGTTCGCGGCCCTTCGGGCCGCTCACAGGCGCGCGCCACCGCACTTTGATTTATAAACAATCGCCGCAACTCCCTCGCGGCTCTTTCCTGTACGTATCCACGGGCAGGAACCGGATCCCGCCTCCGCCGGACAAGGGTAAAGGGTCACCGGCGAGTACGAGACTTATGAACGACTCCGCAGGTCTCCGCCTGTCGGTGCGTGCCGCCGAGAAGCGGGACGCCGGCCGCGGGATCGCGAGGCTCCCCGAATCCGCCCGGAAGCGACTGGGCCTCCTCAGCGGCGACACCGTCGAGATCCGCGGCGACCGCGTCGCCGTCGCGAAGGTGTGGCCCGGCGGCGCCGACGCGCGGGAGGGCTCCGTCCTCATCGACGCGGACACGCGCGCGAACGCCGGCGTGAAGGTCGGCGACGCCGTCACCGTCGCGCCGGTCACCGTCGAGGACGCCGACCGCGTCGTGCTCGCCGCGCCCGCGCGCCTGGCCGACGTCGACGTGAGCCGCGACGTGGTCGAGCGCGCGCTCGGCCGCGACCTCCGCGACCGCCCCGTCACCGAGGGCGAGGCGGTCCACGTCGAGCGGCTCGGCGGGCTCCGGTTCGTCGTCGCCGAGACGACCCCGGCGGGCACGGTGCGCGTGACCAGCCGGACCGACGTCTCGGTGACCTACGGAAGCGGTGACGACACCGAGCGGGACGCGGAGACCGCCGCCGGGGGCGCCGAACGGGGGTCCCGCGACGCGTCCGGCGGGGGCGACCGCGTCGGCGACTCCCGAGACCGGACGACTCCTCCTCGCACCGACGCGCGCGCGACGGGCGGGGGGACCGCGCCCCCCGAGGAGCACACGGCGGGCGCGACCTACGAGGACATCGGGGGGCTAGACGAGGAGCTGGAGCTGGTGCGCGAGACCATCGAGCTCCCGCTCTCGGAGCCCGAGGTGTTCACCCGGCTCGGCATCGACCCGCCGAAGGGGGTCCTCCTGCACGGGCCGCCGGGCACCGGGAAGACGCTCATCGCCCGCGCCGTCGCCAACGAGGTCGACGCCGAGTTCATCACCGTCGACGGCCCGGAGATCATGTCGAAGTACAAGGGCGAGTCGGAGGAGCGCCTGCGTGACGTGTTCGACCGCGCGGGCGAGGCCGCGCCGGCCATCGTCTTCTTCGACGAGATCGACTCGATCGCGGGCAAGCGCGACGACGGCGGCGACGTGGAGAACCGCGTCGTGGGACAGCTGCTCTCGCTGATGGACGGGCTCGACGCCCGCGGCGACGTGATCGTCATCGGCGCGACGAACCGGGTCGACACGCTCGACCCCGCCCTCAGGCGCGGCGGTCGGTTCGACCGCGAGATCGAGATCGGCGTCCCCGGCGAGGCCGGCCGCCGCCAGATCCTCGACGTCCACACGCGGCGGATGCCGCTCGCCGACGACGTGGACTTAGACCGGATCGCGAGCCGGACGCACGGGTTCGTCGGCGCCGACATCGAGGGGCTCGCGCAGGAGGCGGCGATGACGGCGCTGCGGCGCGCCCGCGAGTCGGACGCGCGGGCGCTCGACGAGGTGACCGTCTCGAAGGCGGACTTCGAGGCCGCACACGCGAACGTTGAGCCGAGCGCGATGCGGGAGTACGTCGCCGAGCAGCCGACCACCGACTTCTCGGACGTCGGCGGGTTGCCGGAGGCCAAGGCGAAGCTGGAGCGCGCCGTCACGTGGCCGCTGACCTACGGGCCGCTCTTCGACGCCGCCGACGCCGACCCGCCGACGGGCGTGCTGCTGCACGGGCCGCCGGGCACCGGGAAGACGCTGCTCGCGCGGGGGATCGCCGGCGAGAGCGGCGTCAACTTCATTCAGGTCGCCGGGCCCGAGCTGCTCGACCGCTACGTCGGCGAGTCCGAGAAGGCGGTCCGGGACCTCTTCGACCGCGCGCGGCAGGCGGCGCCGGTGATCATCTTCTTCGACGAGATCGACGCCATCGCGGCCGACCGCGACAGCCCGGGCGGGGACGGCTCCGGCGTCGGCGAGCGGGTCGTCTCACAGCTCCTGACGGAGCTCGACCGCGCCAGCGACAACCCGAACCTCGTCGTGCTCGCGGCGACGAACCGGCGGAACGCGCTCGACCCCGCCCTGCTCCGACCGGGGCGGCTGGAGACCCACATCGAGGTGCCAGAGCCCGACCGCGAGGCGCGCCGGAAGATCTTCGACGTCCACACCCGCGCGAAGCCCCTCGTGGAGGGGGTCGACTTGGAGCACCTCGCCGACGAGACGGAGGGGTACTCCGGCGCGGAGATCGCCTCGCTGTGCCGGGAGGCCGCCCTCGTCGCCATCGAGCGCGTCGCCGACGAGCACGGCGCGGCCGCGAACGACCACGCCGACGAGATCGGGATCACGAGCGACGACTTCGCCGCCGCGCTGGAGACGGTGCGGCCGGCGACCCCGTGAGCGATGCGCGCCGAGGGGGACCGCAGCGACGGAAACCCGCCCACCCTCCGCGGGCTCGTGGCCAGCGTCGCCGCCGCGGTCCGGTCGCGCCCGCCGACAGACCTCTTCCTGATCGCCCTCCCGCTGCCGACGCTGCTCGTCGCCGTGAGCCTCACCCCGGGGACCGACGCCTGGCGGCTCTCGCTCGCGACAGGCGGCGTCTTCGAGAGCCGGTGGGCGCTGTGGACCGCGTTCGCGTCGTCCTTCGTCCACGCGAGCCCGGGTCACCTGTTCGATAACGTCGTCAACTACTGGCTGCTCGTCGCGGTCGCGTATCCCCTCTCCGTCGTCGCGGGCTGGCGCAGACGGCTGTTCGGGGCGGCGGTGATATACCTGGCGGTCGTCCCGCTCGCGTCGGCGTGGGCGACCATCGTCGCGCTCGGCGGCCTGACGAACGCGCCCACCGCCGGCTTCTCGGACGTCAACAGCGCGCTCCTCGGCTACCTGGTCGTCGTCTGGTTCGCCGCGCTGGCGACGGAGGCGGGCGACGGCGAGACGAACGCGACCGAGCGAGACCCGATCGGGCCCGCCCGCCCGGCCGTCGGCGTCGACGCCCGCTGGGCGGTCGTGGCCGCGCTCGGGTCGCTCGCGCTCGCGTACCTCGCGCCGAGCGGCGTGGGGTACTTCCCGTCGCTGCCGGCGGTCGGGTCCCTGTTCGCGCTCTGTGCGGCCCTCGTCGCCGCCTGGCTCTCCGTCGGCGTCGGCCGGCCGCGGGTGGTCGGGCTCGACCTCCCGCCGGAGCGAGAGCTCCTGTACGTCACCGGCGCGAGCGTCGCCGTCGCCGGGGTGATCGGCTCGCTGATGATCGTCCCGTTCGGCAGCAACGTCTTCGCGCACCTCGCCGGCTACGTCGTCGGGGTCGCGGTCCCGCTCGTCGGCGTCGTCCTCGACGGGTGAGGCGGGTCGGGCCGGCGGTCGACGACCGAGCGCGACACTCCTACTCCTCGACGTGACCGTGTTCGCCGTCGCCGTGTCCGTGCGCGTGCCCGCCCTCGACGGCGACCGCGCCGTCACCGAACTCGTCGACCGGAGTCACGCTGTAATCGACGGTGAGCGTGTCCTTCGTCGCCCGGATCTTCCCGACGAACGCCGAGATGTCCTCCAGCCGCCCTTCCAGGACGAACAGCTCCATGCAGTAGCGGGAGCCGACGTGGTTGTGGAAGTTGGAGGCGACGAGCCCCTCGTGTTCGTGGCGGAGCCGCATCATCCGCTCCTCGACGCTCGTGGTCTCGTAGTCGAACAGCACCGTCACCACCGCCATCAGCTCTCTGTCCTCCAGCGTGGCGTCCTCGAACTCGCCGAGGAGGTTCCGGGAGGCCTCGCGGACGACCTCGCTGCGCCCGGTGTAGCCGTGTTCGTCGGCGAACCCGTCGATCCGCTCCAGTAACTCCTCCGGCATCGAAACGCTGACAACGGTCATGTATTAACCCAGACGGTCGATGTTGTTAATCCTTGAGATTCGGGCGCTCGCGCGGCGTCGGACCGTCGACGAGTCCGGAGAGCCACTCGTAGTGGGCGAGGAGCGCGCGCTCCCCGGCCTCGGAGAGCGCGTACACGTCGGCGATCCCCTCCGTCCGTCGGTCGAGGAAGCCCGACTCCACCAGCGACCGGAGCGTCGCGTAGAACGAGCCGGGGTCGACGCGCTCGTCGTAGTGCGACTCCAGCCGGTTCTTCAGCGACTGCGCCCGCAGCTCGCCGGCGTCGTACAGCAGCGCGCACAGGTCGCGCCGACGCCCGCTGTGGAACCACTTCGTCATGGGTCGACTACCGCGCGCCGACTCACGACCGTTTCGGTCGCGGACGGACGGCCCGAGCGCGTCACCCGCGATCGGTCGAGAACACTGACCGTACACTCGACTGTACAGCTATATACAAAACTTCTACTCAGTAGAGGGGGGTGACTATTCGAAGTATATCAATATATTAGGCATATTAGTGTGTGTTCACGGAGGTTATTTATAAGAGAATACCACCACCGTGACACACGATGAACATCGACCGCCTGATCTGTCGCCACCAGTACGAACGCCGCGCGATAGTCATCGACCCCGACGAGGTCGTGGAGTCGTGTGCGAAGTGCGGCAAGGAACGAGTCCGACGGATCGCCGGCTCCTGAAACCGCGGAGCCGGTCACGTCGGCTCGACCAGCTCGTCGAGTCGACCCACGCGACGGTCGCCGAGCACGCACCGTCCGCGGTCCTCGTGGCCGACGCGCTCGACGTGGACGGCGTCGAGCCCGGCGTTCCACGCGGCGCTCACGTCGCTCTCGCCGTCGCCCGCGTAGTAGCCGCGGTCCGCGCGCGGGTCGACGCCGAGTTCGCGCATCGCCAGTTCGATCGGCGCGGGGTCGGGCTTCCAGCCCGTCTCGTCGGTACAGCAGACCACCGCGTCGAACCGGCCCGCTAAGTCGACCCGGTCCAGCACGGGCTCGGCGAGGAACCGCTGGCAGTGAGTGACGAGCCCCGTCGGCCCGCCCGCGTCGTCGACGCGGTCGAGCAGCCGGGCGGCGTCGTCGTGGAGGTACGTCGCCTCCGCGCGGGCCATCGGGTCCTCGACCGCGTGGAACGCCGGCCAGAAGGCGCTCGGGTCGACGCCGAGCTCGCGGAGGGTGTCGCCGCGCGGGCCGCCCAGCCCGTGCCAGAGGACGTACGACTCGCGGTCGGAGAAGCGCCGGCCGAGCCGGTCGCCGACGCGGTCGAACACCGTCCGGGTGTACGACCACTCCGCGTCGACGAGGGTGCCGTCGAGGTCGAAGAGGTGAAAGTCGTAGTCGGCGACGGCCATGGGCCCGTGCGTAGGCTCCCGGATAATAAGTGCGTTGCGGGCCCGTGGGGGACGGTCCCGCGGCACACGGACCGTCCGTCACCCGGCCCTTCACCCCTCGCGCACGTGGACTGACGACCCGAGGTACTTGTGAAGGACCTAGTCGACCGACTCGGCGTTGAACCGGTCGAGGTCCGCGGCGATCGCGGCCTCGAGCGCGTCGAGGTAGTCCCGGTCGGTCCGAAGCTCGCGGAAGGACGCCTCGGTGACCGCGACGCCGAGCCGGTCGCTCGCGAGGGACCGGAACGACGGCTCGTCGCCGATCTCGCCGCGCCAGAGCCGGTCGCGGAAGAACAGCCACCCGTCGTCGCCGGGCTCGATCGCGGGGATCTCCACGGTCGTCTCGAAGCGGTCGGGATCGGCCGTCGCGCCGTCGGGGTCGAGTCGGAACGCGACGGCGAACACGTAGGCGGCGTCCATCGGTCGCGATCTGCGGGATCGGAGTATAAAAGTACATATCCCTCGAACCAGTCAGTTAGCCCATATGTTGGATCGTCTCCGCGGTCTCGGCGAGCGCGCCTACCGCCGCCACCTCCGCCGCGAGATCGAGGACGTGCCGACCCACGTCGCGATCATCCAAGACGGGAACCGGCGGTACGCCCGCGAGCGCGGCGCCGACGCTCCCGACGGCCACCGCGCCGGCGCCGACACCACGGAGCGGGTGCTCGACTGGTGCGCGGACCTCGGCGTCGCCGAGCTGACGCTGTACGCCTTCTCTACCGAGAACTTCGAACGTCCCGACGAGGAGCTTGCGCCGCTGTTCGACCTGCTGGAGCGTAAGCTCCTGGAGTTCGCCGACGCCGACCGCGTCCACGAGCAGGGAGTGCGGGTCCGCGCGATCGGCGACATCGAGCGCCTCCCGCCCCGCGTCCGCGACGCCGTCAAGTACGCCGAGCGCCGCACCGCCGACAACGACCGCTTCACGCTGAACGTCGCGCTCGCGTACGGCGGCCGGACGGAGCTGCTCGACGCCGCTCGGACGATCGCCGCCGACGTCGACGCCGGAAACCTCGATCCGGCCGATGTCGACGTCGAGACCGTCGAGGACCGGCTGTACGACCGACCGGTCCGCGACGTCGACCTCATCGTGCGGACCGGCGGCGACGAACGCACCTCGAACTTCCTGCCGTGGCACGCGAACGGCAACGAGGCCGCCGTCTACTTCTGTGCCCCCTACTGGCCCGAGTTCTCGAAAGTCGAGTTCCTCCGCGCGATCCGCACGTATCAGTCCCGCGAGGAGTCGTGGCAGCGCGCCCGCGCGGAGCGGGCCGCCGCGCTCGTCCGGGCGGTCGCCGAGGTCGAGATCGCCGAAGCGCGAACCGTCGCCCGGCGACTCCGCGATCGCGTCCCCCGGCTTGACGGCCGCGACCTCTCCGACGACGCCCTCGGGATCGGCGACCGCGACGCGACCGCTCCCGTCGACGGGGACGCCAAGGAGTCGCAGGGCGCGAACTAGCCGGTCCCCGGTGCGATCCCGCCTTCGTTCCGCGTCAGCAGGTACAGCGCGAACGAGGAGAGCCAGTGCGAGCCCGCGTAGTCGTCGGTGAGCACGTCCGCGGCCCCCGCCTTAGCGTGGCGCCCTGCCGCGGCGTCGAGCGGGTCCCGAAGCCGGGCCGCCGCCGGTCCGTCCCGGTCCGCCAGCGCGTCGGCCAGCCCCGCGAGACACCACGCGCGGGAGACGTTGAGCCCGATCAGGTGCATCGCGGCGCCGTCGCCCTCCTCGGGTTCGACGGAGACGGGACTCACCAGCGCGTCGTGCGGCGGCGCCGAGAGGTCGGGGAGGAACCCGTCGAGCCACGCCGCGAACGCGTCCGGATCGAGGACGCGTCGGAGCAGGTCGGCCTCGGTCAGCGCGGGCGAGACGAAGTCCCAGCCGACGGGTTCCGCGCCGACGACGGCGACGGTGTCGTCCGCGTAGAGCCGGTGCGTCGCGGCCTCGGTCTCGCGCTCCAGCTCGGCGTCCCCGACGACCCGCGCGTAATCGAGGACCCCGGCGAGCGCGAACGCGGTGTTGCCGTGGGTGCCGACCCGGTGCGGGCGGTCGACCTCGAGGAACGACGCCAGGACGCCTCGACGGACCCGTTCTTCGAGGGGGCGGAGCGTCTCGCGCCACCGGTCGGCGCGCGGGTCCTCCCACAGGCGGAGCTCCGCGGCGAGGCGCAGCAGCCACGACCAGCCGTACGGCTCCTCGAAGCCGGGGTTCTCGTCGATGTAGTCGACCTCGCTGGCGACGTTCGCGGGGGTCAGCCGCTCGTCGACGCCGCCCGCGATCGCCGCCTCGTCCGGGTGATCCGGGACGAGTCGCAGCGCCCGCACGAGCGCCCAGTGACTGTGGACCGCCGAGTGCCAGTCGAAACAGCCGTAAAAGACCGGGTGGTTCTCCGACGGGCGCGGCGGCGCGCCCGGCTCTGCCACCGCCCCCCGGTAGTGCGGGTACTCGGTCTCGACCCCGTCGAGCGGGTGCGCGGCGAGCGCCGTCGCCACCGCGTCGTCTATCGCGTCCGTCCGTCCGGCGCGGAGCGCGTCAGGCGAAACGTTCTGGAAGGCGTCCATGTCGGGAGGTCGGCGGGGCGCCTGTTCAATCGGTCGGTGACGTGCGAGAACGTGTCACCCGGGACCGGTCAGACGACGTCGGTCACGCCGGGTTCTTCCGCGTCAGGTCGCTGCCGCAGATCGGACACCGCTCTCGGTTCTCGTCGAACGTCCGGTTACAGCCGACGCACTGGAAGCGCCACTCGCGCTCCTCCGAGATGCCGTCCCTGGCGATGGGCTCGACGTCCAGATCGAGCCGCTCGGCGACGTTCTGCATCGCGTAGTCGTCGGTGACGAGCGTCGCGCTCAGCTCGAGCGCGGTCGCGATGAGTCGCGTGTCGGTGTCGGAGAGCTCCGCGTCGTCGCCCGATCCCCGGGCGGCGCGCCGGACGTTGTCGATGGCCTCCGGGGCCGGGACGTGGATCGTCATCCCGGACCCCTCCATCGCGTCGAAGCGGAGCGCCCCCTCGCCGGTGAGCTCCTCGTGCACTTCGGGCACCGAGACGACGTCGTCGTCGGTGGTGTACTCGTGGATAAACGCCGAGGTGTCGAGGACTTCCATCAGCGGGCGACGACGATGTAGTCTTTCACCGCCTGCACGTTCCCGACCGGCACTTTCAGTCGGCCCATGTCGTCGACGTCGAAGCCGGACCGCTCGGTGCTGAACTGTTCGTGCGGACTGACGAGCAGGTCGTTCAGCTCGCCGGACTTTATGTCCATCGTGATGTTGTACAGGTCGCCGAGCTCGGTCCCGTCCGTGCTCATCACCGCCTTCCCGGAGAGGTTCTCCGCGAGGATGTCTACCATGTCCTCATCGTCCGTGGCAACGGTCTTAAACGCCACGGGGGCGTCTGTCGCTCGTCGGACGCCCCCGAACTGGTTCGACGGGTCCGGGACCACCCGGCCGATCCGGAGGGAGCCGCCCGCTTGGGCCGGAGGGCGAGGGGCACCGCCGCTTGGACCGAATAGCGAGGGAGCTGCCGCTTGGACCGAATAGCGAGGGGCACCGCCGCTTGGACCGAATTGCGAGGGGCGCCGCTCGCCCGGGCCGACGGGCGCCAATCGGGGCCGGAACGGCCGGCCGCATTTTGAAAGGCTTAACTGACGCCCGGGCGGAACACAGGGTAACCGACCTTCTCGGGGCGATCACCTATGACCGACCACACAAACGCGGACAGCCTTCGGACGCCGATCGTCGCCGTGCTGGGTCACGTCGACCACGGCAAGACGAGCCTGCTCGACAAGATCCGCGGCTCCGCCGTCAGCGAGGGCGAGGCCGGCGCGATCACCCAGCACATCGGGGCGACGGACATCCCGCTCGAAACCATCTCCGGGATGGCGGGCGAGCTCATCGACCCGACCGACTTCGACCTCCCCGGCCTCCTGTTCATCGACACGCCGGGACACCACTCCTTCTCGACGCTACGCGCCCGCGGCGGCGCCCTCGCCGACATCGCGGTCCTCGTCGTCGACGTCAACGACGGGTTCCAGCCGCAGACCGAGGAGGCGATCGACATCCTCAGACGCACCGGGACGCCGTTCGTCGTCGCCGCCAACAAGGTAGACACGACGCCGGGCTGGAACCCGCAGGAGGGCAAACCGATCCAGAAGAGCCTGGAGGCGCAGTCGAAGCGCGCCGAGTCCATGCTCAACGAGAACCTCTACGAGATCATCGGGCAGCTCTCCGAGGCCGGCTTCTCGGCGGACCTGTACTGGCGCGTGCAGGACTTCCAGAAGAACATCGGCGTCGTCCCGCTGTCGGCGATGACCGGCGAGGGCGTCCCCGACCTGCTCACCGTGCTGATGGGACTCTCCCAGCGGTTCATGAAAGAGGAGATGGCTATCGACGTGCAGGGCCCCGGCGAGGGGACGGTCCTAGAAGTGAAAGACGAGCGCGGCTTCGGCGCCACCATCGACACGGTCGTGTACGACGGCGTGGTGCGCAACGGCGACAGGATCGTCGTCGGCGGGCAGGACGAACCGATCGTCACGGAGATCCGGGCGCTGCTGCAGCCGCGGCCCCTCGAGGAGATACGCACCGAGAAGAAGTTCGAGAAGGTGGCGGAGGTCGGCGCCGCGGCCGGGGTGAAGATCGCCGCGCCCGACCTCGACCGGGCGATGGCCGGCGCGCCGGTCCGGGTCGTCCGCGACCGCCCCGAGGCCGAGGTCATCGAGGAGGTGAAAGCCGAGCTCGCGGAGATCGAGGTCGAGACCGCCGAGGACGGCGTCGTCGTCAAGGCGGACACGCTCGGCTCGCTGGAGGCGATGGCGAACGCGCTCCGGGAGGCGGAGGTGCCCATCCTGCGCGCCGAGGTCGGCGACATCGCGCCGCGCGACATCGCCGTGGCCGAGACCGCGAATCAGGAGGAGCACAAGGCGATCCTGGGCTTCAACGTCGACCTGCTGAAAAACGCGGAGGCGGAGCTCGAGAGCGCCGACGTGAAGCTGTTCACGAACGACGTCATCTACCAGCTGATCGAGGACTACGAGACGTACGTCGAGGAGAAACAGCGCGCGCAACAGGAGACGGTGCTGGACAAGGTCGTCCGCCCCGCGCGCTTCCGAATCCTCCCCGACCACACGTTCCGGCAGAACGACCCCGCCGTCGTCGGCGTCGAGATCATCTCGGGTACGCTCCAGAACAACCGCAACGTCGGGATGTTCGAGGGGAACGAGTTCGACCGCGTCGGCCAGCTCTCCGGGATTCAAAAGCAGGGCGACGACGTCGACGAGGCGCGCGCCGGCGAGCGCGTGAGCATCGCCATCGACGGTCCCACCGTCGGGCGGGGCATCGAGGAGGGCGACACGCTCTGGACCGAACTGCCCGAGAAACACGCGAAGATCCTCGAACAGGAACTGAAAGAGGAGATCACCGCCGACGAGCGCGAGGCGCTCGCGGCGTACCTGGACACCAAGCGGAAGCGCGACCCCTTCTGGGGGAAGTGAGTCGGTCCGTCGTCAGAAGGTCCCGCCACAGCTCGGACACTCGGGACCGCTGTCGCCGTCGGCCGGCTCGACCGCGATCCGGCAGTGCTCGCACCACCGGCGTCCGCCGCCCTCGCCGCCGAGCACGTCGTGTGTCACGCCGCTCACCGCGGCAGCGTCCAGTTCACGTCGACGCCGCGGTCGGGGAACGGCGGCGTGGAGACGACCTCGAACGTCCGGTTCGCCGCGCCCTCTGTCGTCGGCGCCGCGGTCATGAGCCACGCCACGTCCGCCCGCGAGACGGTCCCCCACAGCTTCTCTCCCGGCTCGGCCGTCGTGACGAGCCCCGTCCGCCGGCCGTTCGTCAGGATCCCCGGCCGGAGGATCGTGTGCCGGATCGGCGCGTCGCGGATCGCGGCCTCCGCCTCCCCCTTGGCCTCCTGTAGCGGACCGATGAACGCGTCGAAGGCCGACGCGAGCGGGCTCGCCGGCTCGGGGCCGACGCCGATCGCCGACTCCATCACGAACGCGTCGACGCCGGCGTCGACCGCCGCCTCCAGCAGCGCCCGGTTCCCCGCCCCGTCGACGAACGGCGGTCCGGTCCGGACGGCGGAGCGTGTGCTTCCCACGGCGCTTAGCACCGCGTCCACGCCGCCGACGGCGGCCGCCAGGTCCGTCGGATCGAGAAGGTCGTCCACCGCGACCTCGGTCGCGCCGGCCGCACGGAGGTCGGCGGTGGCCCCCGCCGACCGAGTGAGCGCGCGAACGGTGTCCACTCGGGATCCGGCTCGTCGCAGCACTTCGCGACCCGTCCCGCCGGTGGCGCCCGCGACGAGGACCGCGTCGACGTCGTGCGTGGTCATGTCAATACCTCGGCGCGGAAGATAAAGAGCGTCGGGGGTCGAGCCGACCCCGGCCGACGCCGTTCGCGTCGCCGTCGACGACGCGGATCGGTCGCTGGCCGCGTGAGGAACCGGAAAAATACCGCCGTCTTCCGCGAGTCACCTCGAGTCTCGTCTCGACCGGGGGTGGTGACGTGTCCGGTGACGGCGTCCGACTTACTCTTCGATCGACGCCAGCGTCTGCTTGATCTCCTCCAGTTTGAAGTACGACGCGAGGCTGAGTATCGTGACGGGCCAGAGGCCGACGAACTGGCCGCGTTGCTTGTCCCCGCGCACGTAGTAGAAGTACAGTGCGAGGGCGACTGAGCCGACCGATGCCAGTACTGCGGGGCTAAGACCGTCAGCACCGATTTCTTCCGCGGTTTCGCTAACCGTCTCGTTGGTTGATTCGCTCACGCTTCAATTACTACCCATACGTGTAAATCACTTCCTGTCACTTCAGTCGGATCAGAGCTCTGCGGATCGACTCGTCATCGCCGCGGACGTCGAATCCGTGAGACGGACTCGACGGTACGGGTCGTCTCTCCCGCGCTGACCGCCCTCCCCACAGCCTCGACCGCTCTCCCCGCAGCCTCGGCCGCTCTACCCGGAACGCGACCCCTCAGTCCTGCGGATCGCGAGGAAGATGAGCAGCGAGAGCAATATCATGATGACGGCGAACAGCAGTTCGTTCCCGTCGTCGCGTTCTTCGCGTGTCGAAGGCATGATAGCCCATTTAGAGCCGCCGTGTACATACCACTTCGTCCGTCGACTCGTCGCACAACTGCCGTGACCGTCCGGCGTCTCGACGGATCGAACGCGGTGCGCGCCGGCGACGCAGCGCGTGGCAAACGATTACACGGTTTCGGCCCCTAGGGATCGTATGGAAGACATCGACCCGGACTTACTGATGATCGCTTTCGGCGTCGTGATCACTCTGATCGCCGTGCTGGAGCTTTACCCCGCTTGGAAGCGATCCCGAGAGGAATGAGCGCGAGGCGATCCGGCGCGTATGGCGGCCGGTAGACACCGCGCTGCTCGGCGAGCGGTCGGCACCGCGTCGCTCGCCGGCCGGTCGGCGTCAGCCGTTCCGATCGACTGTCCGTGCCGGCGTTAGCCCTCTGGGGTCTCGGAGTACCCGGCGCCCGCCGTGTGCGCCACGAGTCGGGTCGCCGTCGCTTTCCAGCGAATCGACACGTCGTCACCCGCCGTGAGCGCCAATCGAGACGCGCTCTCGGCGGTGACCAACACGCGGAACGCCGCGTCGTCGACCGCGACGCGGACCGTCGAGACCGTCTCGCCGGACTCGATCCCGACGACCGTCCCGCGGAGCCGGTTCCGCGCGCTCGTCGAGTCGGGATCGACGTCGACGTCTCGCCCGTAGATCGTCACGGCGTCCGCCCCGATCCGGACTTGGACCGGGTCGCCGACGGCTGCACCGTCGTGGAGCCCTCGGACCGCGCCGACCGCGGTATCGACGTCCGCCAGCTCGCCGTCGACGCTCTCGACCGTCCCGTCCAGTACCGTCTCGGGCACGCTCGCGGTCGCGGCGAGCACGGCCTGAAGCCGGTCGTAGCGGTCGAGGAGCTCGCGACCGGCGTCCGCGAGCCGGCTGCCGCCGCCCCCTGAGCCGCCGCGCTGTCGCTCAACCAACTGGCCGAACGCCTCCTCTAAGATACCGATCCGCGAGAGGGCGCGGGCCCGGGAGCGACCCAACTCGGCGGCGGCGCCCGCGACCGAACCCGCCTCGTGGACCGCCCGCAGGAGCGCGGCGTCGCGCCCGTCGAACTCGACGTCGCCTTCGATGAGCGCCGCCCGACCCCGGCCCGCTCCGGTCTCGGCATCGGCGTCGCGATCCGCGCGCTCGTCCATGTCGGAAGGGTCGGGCGGGGGCGTGTTGGCCCTTTCCCTCCGCGCGACTCGACGGCGGCGTAACCGGTCGTGGGTCCTTCGGTCAATCCCGGATCGACCGCATACCGACGGCATCAGACGCCAGGGTGTGGATCCACATCCGTGCGAGCGATTCCTCGCGAGGCGTCGCGTAACCGGTCGCGGTTATGGGCGTGCAGAAGCTATATCTGCCGCCGGTCCGTCGGTGTTTCCATGTCGATACATCGGCGTCGGTTCGTCGCCGCGGTCGGCGCGGGGGCGGTCGCGAGCACCGCCGGCTGCGGCGGTGTCGGCGGCACCGAAGGGGGGTCGAGCGACGGCGACGGAGGGGCCGGCGTGGCCGGCGAGACCCTGACGCTCACGACGACCACGAGCACGTACGACACGGGGCTGCTCGACGCGATCCACCCCGACTTCGAGGCGATGTACGACGTCTCCGTCGACGCGGTCGCGCAGGGGACGGGCGCGGCCCTGGAGTCGGCACGGAACGGCGACACCGACGTGGTGATCGTCCACGCTCGGGGGCTCGAAGACGAGTTCATGCGCGACGGGTACGGCGTGAACCGTCGGGACATCATGTTCAACGACTTCGTCGTCGTCGGGCCCGAGAGCGACCCGGCGGGGATCGAGGGAGTGGGGTCGGCGACGGAGGCGCTCACCGCCGTCGCCGACGGGGAGGCGCCGTTCGTCTCTCGCGGGGACAACTCCGGCACCCACGCGAAGGAGCTGAACCTCTGGGAGGCCGCGGACGCCGAGCCCGGCGGCGACTGGTATCAGGAGACCGGAACGGGGATGGGCGAGGCGCTGAACATCGCGAACCAGCAGGGCGCGTACGCGCTCTCGGACCGCGGCACGTTCGTCTCCCAGCGCTCGGAGGTCGACCTCGCGATCCTCGTCCAGGGGCCCATCGAGGACGGCCCGGAGATCCTCGCGAACCCCTACGGGGTCGTGGCGGTTAACCCCGGCATCCACGACGACGTCAACTACGACCTCGCGATGGCGTACATCGGGTGGATCACGAGTCCCGCGGCCCAGGACGCGATCGCCGACTATCAGACGAACGGCGAGCAGCTGTTCTACCCGGAGGCGGTCTCGGCGGACCCCGACTTCCAGCAGTACGTCCCCGAAGGGTGGAGCGGAAACTCCACCGCCGAGTGAGCGTGCCGCTCGACCCAGTCGTCCCGCTGCTCGCGGGGCTCCTCGATCTGCCGTTCAGGGAGGGATACGTCCGGAGCATCGTCTTCGTCTCCCTGTACGTGAGCGTCCTCGCGGTGACGCTGAGCACCCTCGTCAGCATCCCGGTCGCCGTCGCGATAGGATTCACCGAGTTCCCCGGCAAGCGGCTCCTGAAGTCGGTGATAAACACGGGGATGGGGTTCCCCAGCGTCGTCGTCGGTCTGCTCGTCCTGTTCGCCGTCTCCAATCGGGGCCCGCTCGGCGCGCTGAACCTCGTCTTCACCAAGGAGGCGATGGTCATGTCGCAGTTCGTGCTCGCCACGCCGCCGATCACCGCGATCAGCCTCGCGGCCGTCGCCGGGGTGGACGACGGGGTCCGCGACGCCGCCCGCGCGCTCGGCGGCACGCGCCTCGACGTGGCGCTCGTCGTCCTCAAGGAGGCGCGGTACGGCATCGCGACCGCGGTCCTGGCCGGGTTCGGCCGCGCGATAAGCGAGGTGGGCTCCGTGCTCATCGTCGGCGGCAACATCACGGGCTCGGACGGGATCTCGAAGACGCGGACGCTGACGACCGCTATCCAGCTCGAGGCCCGACAGGGGCAGTACGAGACCGCGATGGTCCTCGGCGCCGTCCTGGTCGCGCTCGTGTTGACGGTCAACGCCGTCGTGATCCGACTCGGCGACCAGGGGGTGCGACGCTGATGCTCCGGCTCAGGGGCGTCTCGCACTCGTACGGGGGCGAGACGGTGTTCCGCGACCTCTCGCTCGACGTCGACGCCGGCGAGATCGTCGCGGTCATCGGTCCCTCCGGCGTCGGCAAGTCGACGCTGCTCCGGACGCTCGCGCTCTCGTTCGAGCCCGACGAGGGGGCCGTCGCGCTCGACGGCACGGACGCGTGGACCGCCGAGGAGGCGGCTCGACTGTCTCTGCGGCGTCGGATCGGGATGGTGTTTCAGGAGGCGAGCCTCTTCGACGCGTCCGTCGCGCGCAACGTCGAGTACGGGCTCCGGATCCGCCGGTCGTGGGCGACCAGGCTTCGGGCCGGACTC
The DNA here is from genome assembly GCF_046498025.1 of Halorubrum sp. Taxonomy (NCBI): domain Archaea; kingdom Methanobacteriati; phylum Methanobacteriota; class Halobacteria; order Halobacteriales; family Haloferacaceae; genus Halorubrum; species Halorubrum sp. The sequence continues at coordinate 23,637 of NZ_JAWOBM010000038.1, read as the reverse complement.
CGGTCGCTCGCCGGCCTCCACGAGCCCGCCGACGCCGTCCGCGACGCGCTCGGTGTGGTCGGACTCTCGGACGCGGCGACCCAGCCGGCGGCGTCGCTCTCCGGCGGCGAGGCCCAGCGGGTGTCGTTCGCCCGCGCGCTGGCGTACGACCCCGACGTGCTCCTCCTGGACGAGCCCACCTCCGACTTGGATCCGCGGAACACCGCCGTCATCGAGGCGGCGATGACGCAGGCCCGAGACCGGGGGATCGGCGTCGTCGTGGCGACCCACGACATGCATCAGGCGGAGCGCGTCGCCGACCGGGTCGCGGTGCTGCTCGACGACGGCATCACCGAGATCGGTCCGACAGAGGCCATCTTCGACGAGCCGGCGGACGAGCGCACCCGGAAGTTCATCTCCGGGGAGCTGGTGTACTGATCCGGCTCCCGGTAGCGCCGATCGACGGCCGTCCGGAATCGTGAGAGTGGTTTTTTCACCTGACGCCACAGACGGGTCACATGAACCGCCGCCGCCTCCTCCAGCGGCTCGGGGCCGGAGGGACGCTCTTCACCGCCGGGTGCGCGTCGGTTGGAGAGAAGCCCCGACCGTTCGATTTCGCCGTTGTCAACCGTCGAGAGCGGTCGTACCACGTCGAGTTTACCCTCTGGAACGACGCCGACGAGACCGTCGTCGACGGCGCGGTTGACATCGCCCCGAGACCGCCGGCGGACGAGGAGTACACACGCGTGAGCCTGGACGACATCGCCCGCGTGACCAACGGGGATTCGATCGAGGCCCGCGTCCGGACCGCGGGAGAGACGTTCGAAGAGACCTACGATGTGACGTGCAACCGCAGCGGAAACGCCGAGAACACGCTCGTTTTCTCTATCCGGCACCCCGACGCACCCGCCGCCGACGGGTCTGGAATGGAATTCCGCGGAAGCGAGTGTTGACGCCGCCGCTCACTGTTCGGTCCCGGCGTCGAACGACAGCCGCACCGCCTCGCCGGCGTCGGCGTCGCCCGGGTCGACCACGTCGTCGCCGGCGGCGAAGCCGGCGTGGAGGTGCCCGTAGGTGCGGTCGATCGCCTCCACGATCACCTTCGTCTCGCCGGTGACGGGCATGAAGTTCGTGTCGCCGTCCCACCGCGGCACGACGTGGGTGTGGAGGTGGTCGACCGAGCCGCCGGCGGCGGTCCCGCCGAGGTTCTGGCCCGTGTTGACCCCGTCGGGATCGACGTCGTGGCGCAGTGCCGCCAGCGTCGCCGTCTTCAGACGCGCGTGGTCGAGCAGCGTCGCGTCGTCGAGGTCGGTGGGGTCCTCGTGGTGCTCGCGCGGGATCACCATCGCGTGGCCCGGGTTGTACGGGGCGTTGTTCAGCAGGACGTAGTTGCGCTCGCTTTCGGCGACGACTCGGGCCTCACGGGCGTCCTCGCGCTCCGGCAGGACGCAGAAGGGACACCCGTCGATCGGGTCCGACTCGCGCGCGACCCACTCGATCCGCCACGGGGCGTAGATCCGGTCCATCAGTCGTCGAAGCCGTGGATCCCCGCCGTCGTCACCTCGACGCCGTCGTCCGTGATCAGAAGGGTGTGCTCCGCCTGACTGACGAGCGCGTCGTCGGCCTCCTTCAGCACGGGGTACCCCTTGATCGCGTTCGCCTGCTTGAGCCGGCGGAGCGCCATCTCGACGCGGTCGCCCTCCAGCCACCGCGCGGCGAACGGGAGGTCGTCGAACGCGTCGATCTCCTCCAGCGCCTGCCGCGCCCGGCGGTCGCGCACGCTCCCCGACCCCTGCCGCTCGAAGATCTCCTCCTCGGTGCCCTCGCCGACCTTCCCGCGGCCGTCGGTGGCGAACGGTTCGATGGCGACCACCTGTCCCGGCTCCAGCTCGACGGAGCGGTCGACGCCCCGGTTCGGTATCGTGGGTCCGGTGTGCGCGTCGTAGCGCTCGACGCCGTGCCCGGAGAGGTTGAGGACTGGAGTGTAGCCGTACCCGCGGATCACGTCCTCGATCGCTCCCCCGACGACGCCGACCTCGACGCCCGGTCCGGCCTCGTCGACCGCCGCCTCCAGCGCCATCTCGGCGGCCTCGACGAGCTCGGGGGTGCCCGTGTGATCGACGGTCACCGCGGCGTCGGCGATGTACCCGTCGACGTGGACGCCGACGTCGAGACACACCATCTCCTCGCCGAACTCGGTGTCGTCGTCGCGGCTCGGGGTGGCGTGCGACGCCTCCGGGTCGACGCTGATGTTGACGGGGAACGCGAGCCCGGCCCCCTGCTCGCGGATGAAGTCCTCCGTCCACTCCGCGACCTCCAGGTGCGTCCGGCCCGGTTCGACCATCTGGCGGGCCTCGTTCGTCGCCTCTACCAACACCGCACCGGCCTCCCGGTAGCTCTCGACCGCGTCGTCGTCTAGGGATCCGTGGCTCATGCTCGCGGATTCGGTCAGCGACCGCAAAGAGGTTGCGGAGGCGGCGCGACGGTCTCACTCGCGGCGGTCCGTCGCGGTCCGGCGTTCCGCCTCGACCGATGCGCCCGCGTCGTCTGACTCGCTCGCGTTTCCGGCCCGTGCAACTCCCTTCCCCGCGTCGGACCCGTCGTCCGCGTCGGCGGCCGGCAACCACATCGCGACCACCGTGCCCCTCTGTTCCCGCGTGTCGATGTCCACCTCGCCGCCCGACTCCGTGACGATCCAGTGGACGAGCCAGAGCCCGAGGCCGCTCGCGTGTTCCAGCGCCGTCTCGCGCGCCTCGGTGAAGACGGTTCGCTCGACTGGCGGGATCCCCGGTCCGTCGTCGGCGACCTCGATACGATACCCGTCGTCGTCGGCCGTGACCGTCACCTCGACGACGGGGCGCTCGCGGTCGTTGTGGACGACGGCGTTCTCCAGCACGTTCCGGACGGCGGACTCAAGCAGTTCGTCGGCGGACACGACGGCGAGGGCGGGCGTCGAGACCGTCACGGTCGCGTGCGGGAACGACGAGTCGAGCGACGCGCAGAGGCGCTCGACCAGCTCCGAGAGGTCTATCGTCGCCTGATCCGCGTCGCTGTGGAGCGCGACGTCGATCTCGCGCGCCTGGTCGCTGAGGTGCGTCAACGTCCCTACCTTCCGGTCGATGGTGTCCAGGTACTCGTCGCCCGTCTCGTCGACGTGGTCGCGAAGCAGGCCGGCGTACCCGCCGATGACGTTCGTGTCGTTCTTGAGGTCGTGTCTGAGCACGCGGTTGAGCACCTGGAGCCGCTGCTCGTATCGGCGACTCTCCGTCACGTCGGTCGCGGTGATCACGACCTCCTCGGCGCCGTCGAACAGGCGCTCGACGGTCGTCTCGAACCGCCGCCAGTTCCCGTCGACGTGCGCGATCCGGTGGTCGACCGACTGCGTCTCGTCCGTCTCGAACGCCAGTTCGAACGCGCGCTGCGAGTCCAGCCGGTCGTCGGGATGGACTAGGTCCACGACCGGCCGCCCCTCTATCCCGGCGGGAGCGTGACCCAGCAGCCGCTCTATCGACGGACTCACGTAGCGGACTAGCCCGTCGGCGCCGCAGACGGCGATGACGTTCGGCGACTTCTCGATGAGGGACCGGTACCGACGCTCAAGGGTCTCCTGCTCCGTGACGTCTCGAAACAGGAGGACGGTGCCGTCGCCGATATCGTCCTGCGCCGTCGTCACTCGGTCGGCGCCGACGATCGCGTAGACGCTCACGATCAGAAAGCGGTGGCTCCCACCGTCCTCGTGGGTCATCCGAAACTCCGCCTCGGACGGGCCGTCGCCCGTCACCGCCTCGACGACGCTCGGGGCGCACGCGAACGCCTCGGAGACGTCGCGCCCGACCGCGACGGCCGGGAACAGCCGCCTCGCCGGCTCGTTGACGTCGACGATCCGGCCGGTCGAGTCCGCGACGACGACGCCGTCGGCGATGTTCGTGAAGACGGCGTCGCGGGCGACCGGCGAGAGGTCGAAGAGCCGGTGCCTGAACACGACCCAGCCGATCACGCCCGACGTGGCGGCGAACGTCACCGGCGTGAAGTCGACGAACCGCGGCCCGACCGCGCCCCAGACACCGACGACCCCGGCGATCGTCGGCGCGGCGCCGGCGACGAGCAGCAGCGCCGCCTGCCGCCGGAACACGCCGTCGCGGGCGAGCGCCGCGTGACCGAGGACGGCGAACGTCACGAGGTTCACGGCGTACGAGTAGGCCACGAACGCGAGAAGCGCCGGCGTCGGGACGTACTCCATGACCAGGAAGCCGCCGGCGGCGGCGAGGGACGGCGCGCGATACAACAGCGGGTCGGGGCCGTACAGGAGGGTCCCGCAGATAACGGTCGTCGGCACGAGACAGAGAAGCGCGAACCGACGCGGACGGAACCACGCCGTCCATCCGACGTACGCGAGGACGAACGCGGGCCAGGCGACCGCGAGGACGCCGACCCCGATCCAGACGAACCGGTTCCACAGGAGGGTCGCGTCGAGTCCGGTCGCCGACAGCTGTGCCGCGTACGCCAGCGACCAGATCCCGCTCCCGAGCGCGACCCCGACGAACCCCCGGAGGAGGGGACCGCCCGCTCGTCTCCGATTCGTCGCGACGTACGCGGCGAAGAAGAACGAGGCGAGCGCCGCCACGAGCAACGGGGCCGTGTACGGCGTCGGTTGCCACACCATCGATATCGGTAGCATGACAGTAGCGGATAAAAGTGGACCGGACCGAACGCCATAAGACGCCTCCGAGACGACGAGACGTATGCTCGAACCGGGCGACTCCGCACCCTCGATCACGCTGTCAGACCAGCGCGGCGACCCCGTCACCGTCGACCCCGGCGACGCGCGGTACACGGTCGTCTACTTCTACCCCCGCGCCGACACGCCGGGCTGCACCGCGGAGGCGTGTGGCTTCCGCGACGAGTGGGACGCCTTCGCGGAGGCCGACGTGGCCGTCGTCGGCATCAGCGACGACGCCGTCGCGGAGCTCGAGCCCTTCGCCGAGAAGTACGACCTTCCATTCACGCTGCTCTCGGACCCGGACGGCGAGGTCGCGAGCGCGTACGACTCCTACGGGGAGAAACAGATGTTCGGAAACACCTTCGACGGCGTGTTCCGGAACACGTACGTGCTCGACGACGAGGGGGCCGTCGTCCTCGCGTACGAAGGCGTCTCCCCGGAAGATCACGCGGTCGAGATCATCGAGGACATCGCCGCGCTGGAGGGTGAATAAACCGCAGCGACGATAGCTTATAAATAACGGTGCGGTGGCGCGTGCCTCCGAGCGGTCGCTGTCGGCGACCGCGAGGAGCGCGCGCGAGGGAGTCGCGAACGAAGTGAGCGACGAGGTTGGGGAGGCGTGAGGCTGCGGGGCGGTGCTGTGCGGGGCGGGACTCAAAGGGGCAGCCGCGAGGCGGGCGCAGGCGACGTAAGCACCGCATGGAGTGAGCGGAGCGAACGACTGAGGAGCGCAACGAGCGTGCGCCCGCCTCGCGGCTGGGGCTTTGGAGGTGGTCTCTGTCACACCGACTGCGACGACCTATCGCCGAGCGGCTTGCGCTTTTGTGGCGTTCACCGTCGGTCCGACGTCAGCAATCGCTTATAAACGAGCGACTGGGACCTTAGACGTCGTCACCGCAGAGCCGTCGATCACTTATAAACTGTCACCGAGACAACTTGGTTCACGCCCGCCCGCCATCGATCGAGAGGTACCCTTCGGCGATCGGCTCACCGACCAGTTCAAAACAGCCCGCCGACTCGCGAGAGGAGCCGCGGCACCTCGTCGGCGATCGCGTGCCGCTTCAACAGCGCGAACCCGACGACGATGATGAGGAAGCCGGCGAGCGTCAGCGCCGTCACGGGCTCCGCGAGCAGCACCGCGCCGGCCACGGTGGCGACCACCGGAACGACGTAGGAGACGAGGTTGATCTCGAACGCGCCCAGCCGGTCGAGCAGCGTGAAGTAGATGGCGTACGCGACCGCCGAGGACAACACCCCGAGGAACAACAGCGCGCCGACCGCCGGGAGCGCGGTCGCCGGGAGCTGCTGCGGCTCGCCGACCCCGAGGCTGAACCCGTGAATGAGCAGACCGCCGAACAGCATCGCCCAGCCGGTGAGCGCGACGCTGGAGAAGCTCGTCTCCACGGTCCGGAGCCCGACGCTGCCGACCGCGACCGCGATCACGCCGATCGAGATGAGCCCGACGCCGATCGTGACGCCCCCGGCGAGGTTCGCGGGGTCCGGCTGGGCGACGAGCCCGACGCCGACGAACGCCAGCACTACGCCGAGGGCACCGCGTGCGTCGAGGTCGGATCCGCCGATCCAGGCGGCCGCGACGGCCGCGGTCGCGATCGGGACGAGGCTGTAAGTGATCGAGGCGATCCCGCTCGTCGTGTACTGCTGACCGACGAACAGGAGCGAGTTGTTGACCGCGACGGAGAGCCCCCCGCTGAAGCCGATCGCGGCCAGGTCGCCGCGCGTGCGCGGGAGCGGTCCCGCCTCGGTGAGGAGGACGTACGAGACCAGCACCAGCGCCGCCACGTCGAACCGGTACGCGGCGTACAGGAGGGGCGGATAGTAGTCGAGGCCGACCTCGATGGCGACGAAGGAGCCGCCCCACAGCATGGAGAGGGCGAAGAACAGAACGACGTCTCGGTACCGTGACACGGATGGAGAAACGGTGGCCGGGAGTAAAGGGGTGTCCGTTCCGGACGGCGCCGCCGGATCGAGGTCCTCGCAGACCCCGCGTCGGCCGGCCCGTTCAGCAGGTGCGGACGATCAGTGGACGCGGACGGTCAGTGAACGCGGATGGTCAGTAGCCGCGGACGGTCAGTAGCCGCGGACGATCAGTAGCCGCGGACGATCAGGTAGTCCGCGAGGTCCTCGAGGAGGCCCCGCGACCCGCTCTCCGGGAGCAGTTCGAGGTGCTCTTTCGACCTGGCCGTGAGGTCCTCGGCGGTCTCGCGGGCGTACGCGATGGACCCGGCCTCTTCGAGGGCGGCGACCGCGTCCTCGATGGCCGACTCCGTGACCTCCGCCGGGGTGTCGGCGTCAACCAGCCCGTCGACGTCGACGCCCTCCTGCCGCGCGTGAAGCGTGATCAGCGTCTCTTTCCCCTCGACGAGGTCCGAGCCGCGCTGTTTCCCCAACTCCTCCGACGGGACCGTCAGGTCGAGCACGTCGTCTTGGATCTGGAACGCTCGCCCCGAGTCGATTCCGTATTTATACAGCGCGTCGACGACCCCGTCGTCTGCGCCGAGCAGGACGGCCGGCGTCGCCGCCGACGCCCCGTACAGGACCGCGGTCTTCAGCTCGACCATCTCTAGGTACTCCTCCGGGAGGATATCGTCGCGCGACTCGAAGGAGACGTCGAGCGCCTGTCCCTCGCAGATCTGCGTGCAGGTAGACGCGAGCATGCGCATCGCCTCCAGCCCGTTCGCCGGCTCCGCGCCCGTTTCCGTCATGAACTCGAACGCCTTCGAGTAGAGGGTGTCGCCGGCGAGGATCGCCGTCGACGTGTCGTACTTCTCATGGACGGCGGGGACGCCGCGCCTGAGGTCGTCCTCGTCCATGATGTCGTCGTGGATCAGGGTGAACGACTGGATCACCTCGATGGCGACCGCCGCGCGCATCACGTCCACCTCCGTCCCGTCGAGGGCGTCGAACTCGCGGAAGTCGACGCTCATCGGCTCGACGCCCGTGACGGCCTCGGCGGCGAGCGTCGCCACCGTCGGTCGGAGCCGCTTCCCGCCCGCCTCGAGGATGTACCGCGTCGCCTCGTAGAGGCGCTCCGGATGCTGTACCGGCAGCTCTTCGTCGATAGCGGCGTTGACCAGTTCACGCCGCTCGCGGATGGCGTCGAGCACCCGCGCCTCTCTCGTCTCGCTCGTCATTCGACGAGTTGGATGATGCTGCCGTTCTGCGTGACGTGGACGTCACGTCCGAGCTTGTACCCCTGCGATTTCGCGAGGTTCACGTACGGCGAGCGGCCCTCCAGGGTCTGGTGGGCCGGGATCAGGTGCTGCGGCTGGAGCGCCTGCAGCATCTGGTAGTGCCCCTCCTCGCGGAGGTGACCGGAGACGTGGATGTCGTCGTAGATGCGGGCGCCCTGCATCCGGAGCAGCTGTTCGGACTGGTAGCGCTGGCCCTCGTTGGTGGGCTCCGGGATGACGCTGGCGCTGAAGACGACCTTGTCGCCGTCGTCGATTTCGTACGGGGTCTCGCCGCGACCCATGCGGGTCAACATCGCGCGCGGCTCGCCCTGATGGCCCGTCACGATGGGAAGGAAGTTCCCCTTCCCCTCCTTCATGATCCGCTTGAACGCGCGGTCGACGGACTTCCGGTGACCGTACATGCCGACGTCGCCCTGGAAGTCGACGAAGTCGAGCCGCTCGGCCGTGCCGGAGTACTTCTCCATCGAGCGCCCGAGCAGGACCGGCTGCCGGCCGATCTCGCGGGCGTACTCGACGAGGGTCTTCACGCGGGCGATGTGGGAGGAGAACGTCGTGGCGACGATCCCGCCCGTGTAGTCCTCCATCGACGTCAGCGTGTCGTGGACGTGCTTTTTCGCGTACGACTCGGAGGGGGTCCGCCCCTTCCGGCCGGCGTTCGTACAGTCCTCGATGTAACAGAGGACGCCCTCGTCCTGGCGGCCGATCTCGCGGAACCGGTCCATGTCGACCGGGTCGCCGATGACGGGGGTGTGGTCCAGTCGCTTGTCGAGCCCGTAGACGACGGCGCCCTCGGGCGTGTGGAGAACCGGGTTGATCGCGTCGATGATAGAGTGCGTGACGTTGACGAACTCCATCTCGACCTGCTCGGAGTCGCCGATCGCCATCGTGCCGCCCGCCTTCATCTTCACGAGGTCGTTGTCGACCTTGAACTTGCCCTCGTCCGCGATCTGCTGTTTGACGAGTTCGATCGTGTACGGGGAGCCCACGACCGGGGCGTCGTACCGGTGGGCGAGCTTCGGGATGCCCGCGATGTGGTCGAGGTGGCCGTGGGTGGGGACGATCGCCTGGACGTCGCCCTCCAGCTCGCTCATGACGCGGTCGTCCGGGATCGCGCCCATGTCGATCAGGTCGAGGCTGTGCATGCTCTCGGTCTCCACGTTGTCGTGGATGAGGACCTTACTGAGGTTCAGGCCCATGTCGAAGATGACGATGTCCTCGCCCGCTCGAACCGCCGTCATCTGTCGACCGACCTCTTCGTAACCGCCGAGTGTCGCAATTTCGATTTCCATAGTTTGTCGATGTAGAACGCCTGTACGGCGTCTCTCACTGAAACCCCGCAAGGAGCCGTCAGCGCTTCGTCCGACCGCGCGTCGTTGAGGCCCCGCTACGGCCGAGCCGCCGTCGGCCCACCGTGTCCCGCGGGAGTGTGGTACCGGGAGTTACAGGTGCCCATCTTAAAAACACCGGGGTTCGAGCGTGACCGAGCCGGTCGGTAACACGCCGGTCCCGGCCGCTGCACAACGCGTGAGCCGGTTCTGTGGGCGATTTGCGCTCCCGTGTCCCAGTATTTTTATAGCGCGACGGGCAGGGTACGTACAATGAGTGGACGACCCCTCGACGTGCTCGAAGCGTCGCTCGAGGAGCCGGTGACGGTACACCTGAAGGACGGGACGACCTACTACGGAGTCTTAGCCGGCTACGACCAACACATGAACGTCGTCATCGAACCGGAGGACGACGTCGGCGACCGCGTCGAGGACGATCTCGACGGCGAGTTCGCCGTCGCGATCGAAGACACAACGATTATACGCGGCGATAACGTCGTCACCATCAAAGCATGACCGGCTCCGGAACGCCCTCTCAGGGGAAGAAGAACAAGACGGTTCACGTGAAGTGTCGACGCTGCGGCGAGAAGTCCTACCACAGGACGAAGGAGCGCTGCTCCTCCTGCGGCTTCGGGAAGTCCGCGAAGCGTCGCGACTACTCGTGGCAGTCGAAGAACGGCGACCACTGACGCCGGTTTGATTCTCTCGTTTCCGCGCCGCTCTCGGAGCGACCGCCGTCCTTGAACGTCGACCGGCCCAACCCTTACTACCCGCGGTCGCCGAGCCCGGACATGGACCTGTCCGTCGTCGACCTCTCGCCGGTCCCCGCCGGTGGGACCGCCGCCGAGGCGTTCGCGAACACGGTCGCGGCCGCCGAGCAGGCCGAACGGCTCGGCTATTCGCGCTTCTGGGTCGCCGAACACCACGGGAGGGCCGATCGCCTCGCCGGGACGACCCCGGAGGTGCTCCTCGGTCGGCTCGCGGCGGCGACCGACGCCATCCGGCTCGGCAGCGGCGCCGTCCTGCTCAACCACTACCGTCCGTTCAAAATCGCGGAGGCGTTCGGAACCCTAGACGGGCTCGCGCCGGGGCGTGTCGACGTGGGCGTCGGCAGGGCGAACGGCTCGCCGGCCGCCGACCGCGCCCTCGGGACGAGCCGCCGCGTCGAGAATCCGAACGAGGACCACGAGGAGCGGATCCGCGCGCTCGTGAGCCACCTCTACGACGCCTACCCGGACGACCACCGGTACGGCGAGCTCTCGGTCCCGCGGTCCGGCGAGTCGCCCCCGGTCCCGTGGGTGCTCGGATCGAGCCCGGCGAGCGGCGAGATCGCCGGGACGCTCGGACTCCGGTACTGCTTCGCCGGGTTCATTCGCCCCGGCTTCGCGGAGCGCGCCTTCGCGGCCTACCGCGAGGCGTTCGACCCGGGTGTGCTCCCCGGCGGCCCCGACGAGCCGACCGGGACGGTCGCGGTCAACGCGGTCGCCGCGGAGACCGACGAGGCCGCGGCGCGACGCCGCGCGCCCGCGGAGGCAATTTATAAGCGGATGCGGCGGGGCGACCTCGGCGACTCGACGCCGACCGTCGAGGCGGCGATCGACGAGCTAGGCGGGGTGCCGGAGCCGACGCCCGCGACGCTCGACGCCGACGAGTGGCCGCGGTCGGTCTCGGGGAGCCCGGAGACGGTCGCGGGCCTGTTCGAACAGCTCGCCGACCGCGTCGGCGTCGACGAGGTGATGATCCAGCACACGGTGCCCGACCACGAGGCGGCGCTGGAGTCGCACGCGCTGTTGGCCGAGGCGATGGATCCGGACTCGCGTGGGTAGTTGGGTGTCGATTCTGGGCGTACTCTCGGTCCCGTGATTGCTCGTTTCTAACTGGTTGCTAGCAGATCCGCGGTGGACACCTCCAAAGCCCCAGCCTCGCGGCTCACGGCTCGCGGCTTCGCCGCTCGCGTTCGCCGCGTCCCTCGCGCGTGCACCTCGCGCCCGGTGGGCGCTCGGTGGCACGCAGGGCGAGAGCGAAGCTCTCGCTTGCAGCCGGCGCGTAGCGCCGGCGACGCCACCGCACGGCTGTATTTATAAATAAGCGCTCGTCGCTGTCGCGAGCTCCGGCCGGCATCACGAAAAATCGGGCGTTGAGATCGCGTCGACCTCGGCGACCGAGAGGGGATCGACTCGGGTCTTACGCGATCTTCTCGTACTGCTCGGAGAGCTTCTCGGCGGCCTCGTCGAGAAGGTCGGCCTCGTACTCGTCGAGATCCCACTCGACGACCTCCTCGACGCCGTTCGAGCCGAGCTTCGCGGGAACGCCGAAGGCGGTGTCCTCGTAGCCGAACTCGCCGTCGAGCACGACCGAGCAGGGGAGCACCTCGCCGGTGTCGTTCAGGATCGCCTCGACCGTGTGCGCGACGCCGGTGGCCGGGCCCCACTGGGTGGCGCCCTTCCGGCTGATCACGTCCATGGCCGACTCCTGGAGGTCCGCGAGGATCTCCTCTCTCTCGTCGTCGTCGAAGCTCGGGTCGCGGCCGTTCACGCGCACCTTCGAGAAGACGGGCGCCTGCGCGTCGCCGTGCTCGCCGAGGATCGTCGCCTCCACGTTCTTCACGGGCGCGTCGAAGCGCTCGGAGAGGACGTAGCGGAAGCGCGCCGAGTCGAGCCGACCGCCGAAGCCGATCACCTTGTGGCGGTCGCGGTCGCCCGCCTCGTACAGGTGGCGGTTCAGCAGGTCGACCGGGTTGGAGGTGGTGACGGTGACGAAGTCGTCGTTGTGCTCGGCCAGCGACGAGCCGATGTCCTCCATGATGGGTGCGTTGTCGCCCGCCAGATCGATCCGGGTCTGCCCCTCCTGCCGCGGGATCCCGGCCGTGATCACGACGACGTCCGAGCCGGCGGTGTCCGCGTAGTCGCCCTGCCGGACGGTCGTGTTCGAGTCGTAGGCGACGCCGTGGTTGGTGTCGGCCGCCTGCCCGATCGTCGTCTCGCGCTGGTCCGGAATGTCGACGAAGACGAGCTCGTCGACCACGTCGCGCAGCGCGAGGTTGTAGCCGGCCGCGGCCCCGACCGTCCCCGCCGCACCGATGACACTAACTTTTGTCATACCGTCTGAAACCGTGTCCGGCCGGCGAGTAAACGTTTCGGAACGCCGTGATCGGCCGTGCTGGTTTCCGGCGTGCCGGGTCCCGGCGTGCTGATTCCGAGCGCGCCGCTCCCACCGGCCCGTCGCGAAAACTCTAACTCGGGGCGCGACGCACTCCCACCCAGTGCCGACGTTCCGCTACCCGTGTCCCGGCTGTCGGACGACCAACAGCCTCCACGACGCCGACTGCGACTTCGAGGGCGTGAGCTGGCCGACCATCGAAAAGGCGTACACCGACCTGTTGACCGTCCTCACCGCCGAGCCCGACGGGATGGCCGAGTCGACGCTCCGCGAGGCGGTCCACGGCGACTGGGGCGGGCTCCACAAGGCCGCGCTCGACGCCCTGGAACGCGAGCAGCGGGTCGTCGAGGAGAACGGTCGGCTCCGACTGCTCACCGCCGCCGAGTTCAAGGAGCTCGTCTCGGAGCCGACCCGCGATCCCATGCGGACCGTTTACGAGCACGGCTCCGTCCCCGGCTGTCACGACAACGCCGTCTTCGCGATGGTCGCGTGGTACGAGATGGTCGGGCTCTCGTGGCCCGAGACCCGCGAGAACGTCGTCGAGTGGCTCCGCGAGTCCGGCGCGTGGAACCGCGGCGGCTTCGAGGAGTCGACGCCCGAGGAGCTCGTCGACGCCAAGCGCCACGTGTACGACGAGGGGTACGGCTGGAAGGAGAAGGGACAGGCGGCAAAACGCGTCATCGAGCGACACCTGTAGCGCGGGGCGGACTCCGACCGGCTCCGCCCGGACGGGACCGTCTTTTTAAGTTCGGGCGCGGCGTTTCACAACCGTGACACATCCGGAAGCCGGCGCGGCGTCCGTCAACGGCGACGTCGCCGACATCGCGACGGGGGCCGGCGACGACCTCCCGCGACCCCCTGCCGTCGCGAACCCGCGGCGCGCGCTCGCGGTCGTGATCGGCGTCGTGTTCATCGATCTGGTCGGCTTCGGTATCGTGATCCCGATCCTCCCCTTTTACGTGCGGTCGTTCGGCGTCAGCGACGCCTTCATCGGCCTGCTCGCGGCGTCGTACTCGCTCGCGCAGTTCCTCGCCGCACCCACGCTCGGTCGGCTCTCCGACCGGATCGGCCGGCGGCCCGTCCTGCTCGCGTCGCTCGCGACCGCCGGCGTCGCGTGGGTGGCGTTCGGCTACGCCGGCGAGTCGGGGGCGCGCTTCGGCACCGTCGCGGCGCTGGCGACGCTGTTCGGCTCCCGGACGCTGGCCGGAGCGATGGGCGGCAACATCGCCGCCGCGCAGGCGTACGTCGCCGACATCACGCCGCGGGACCGACGCGCGGGCGCGCTGGGACTCGTCGGCGCGTCGTTCGCGCTCGGGTTCGTCTTCGGCCCGGCGATCGGCGGGCTGCTCGCCGCCGATCCCGTCGTGGCCCGCGCCGACGCCCTCTTCCCCGCGTTCGTCCCGGCGACGGCCTACTCCCTGCCGAGTTTCGCGGCGGCGGGGATGAGCTTCCTCGCGGTCGGCGTCGGCGCGCTCTTCCTCGAGGAGCCGAAGCGAACGCGGCCGGCGGCGGCGCTCGGCGACCGGCACACCACCGCGATCGGCCAGTTCCGCGACGCGCTCGCGTCCGCCGCGCTCCGTCCGCTGACAATCGCGTACTTCGTCGTCGCCGTCGCGTTCGCGGGCGTGCAGGTGATGTTCATCCCGTACGTCGCCGACGCGTTCGGCTACGACGCGACCGCCGCGGCGTTCCTGCTCACCTACGTCGGCGTCCTCGGCGCGGTGAACCAGGGCGTCCTCGTCGGGCGGCTCTCGCGGATCGTCCCCTCGCGGACGCTCGTCGCGGCCGGGTCGATCGTCCTCGCGGGCGCGCTCGTCGCGATCCCCGCGACCGGGGTCATCGATCGGGCGGCCGGCGGCGTCGCCGTCGGCGGGCCGCCGTGGCTCACGCTCCCGCTGGTGGCGCTGCTCGTCGCGCTCGCGGCGCTCTCGCTGGGGAACGCCCTCGTGAACGTCTCGCTGGCGACGCTCGTCTCCGCGTCGGCCGGCGACGCGGAACAGGGGGCCGCCTTCGGGGTGACGCAGGGCGCCTCGAGCCTCGGTCGGACCGTCGGCCCGCCCCTGATGGCCGTCCTCTACACCGTCGCCGTCGCCTCGCCGTTCCTCGTCGGCGCGCTCCTCCTCGTCCCCGTCGCCGCGGCGTTCCGGCGGTCGGCGGAGTGAGCGGGCAGAAGAGCCCGAGCGCGAGTCGCCGCGAACGCGAGCCGCCGCGGACTCGGATCACCACCGACGCGGACCGTCCCCGCCGCGACAGCTTTAGGCGACGCGTCCCCGTCGTGACCGACATATGCTCTCCGACACCGTCCCCGCGTGGCCCGTCGTCGGCTCGGTCGCCGGCGGGGCGGGGGCGCTCGCGCTCGCCTGGGCGATCCGCGAACACCGAGGGCGGCCCGGCGTCGACTGGTTCCTCGGCGTGTTCGCCGCGCAGGCGACGTGGTGTCTCTCTTACGGCGTCGGCCTGCTGGTCGGGGATCCGACGCTCCGAGCCGCGCTGGAGGCGACGACGTGGCTCGGGATCGTCTGGACCGGGATCGCCTTCCTCGGCTTCGCGCTGGAGTACACGGGGCGGAGCGACGTGGTCCGGAGCCGCCTGTTCGCGACCGTCGTCGGGTTCGGGCTGCTCTCGACCGCGCTCCTCGCCACGAACCCGCTGCACGGCGCGTTCTGGACCGGGTTCGGGATCGACCCCGCGTTCGGCGTCGCGACGGTCTCGTACGCGTTCGGCCCCTGGGCGTACCTCGTCGTCGCCGTCGAGACCGTGCTCGTCGCCAGCGCGGTCTTCCTCCTCGTCGACACCCTGCTCAGCTACGGCCCGCTGTACCGCCGGGAGAGCGCGGCGGTCGCGCTGAGATCGCTCCCGCCGGGGTTCGCCCTCGTCGCGTGGACGCTGGAGCTCAGCCCGGTGCCCCAGCTCCAGCTCGCGCCCCTGCTGTTCGTCCCGCACGTGCTGCTCGACGCGGACGGCGCGACCGCGCGGAGATGTTCGACCGCAACCCGACGACCAGCCGCGCCGCCGAGCGCACCGCCATCGACGACCTCGCGGACCCCATCGTCGCGCTCGGGCTCGACCGCCGCGTCGTCCGACTCAACCCCGCCGCCGAGGCGGTCCTCGGCGTCGGCGCCGAGACCGCTCGCGACCGACCCCTCGCCGAGTTCCTCGACCTGCCGGTCGGGACGGGCGGGGAAGACGACGAGGGCGAGGAGGGCAGCGCGCGCGAGACGGTCGCGGTCGACGCCGGACCCGGCGCGGGGCGCCGCACGTACGCGGTGTCGACCTCGCCCCTGACCGACCCCAGCGGGACCCGCGTCGGGTACACGGTCGTCCTCTCGGACGTCACCGAGCGCGAGCGCCGCCGCCAGCAGCTGGAAGTGCTCAACCGAATCTTACGCCACAACCTCCGCAACGACGCCGGCGTCGTCCGCGGCTACGGCGAGATTCTCCGCGACCGCCTCGACGACGCCGACCTGGTCCGGATGGCCGACGCCGTCGAGCGCCGCGCCGGGGCGCTGGCCGCGCTCGGCGAGAAGGCCGGTACCGTCGAGCGACTCGTCTCCGACGGCGACGCGTGGCCCGTCGCGGTCGACGACCTCGTTGCGTCCGCCGTCGCCGATGCCCGGGAGCGCGAGCCGGAGGCGACCGTCGAATCGGTCGCGGAGGAGCTCACCGACGGCGAGTGGACCACCCGCGTCAGAGAGGACGCGCTCCGGGCGATCGTCGAGAACACCGTGGCGAACGCCCTCGACCACCACGACGGCGAGGGCGTCGAGCGCGCGGACGGCGGCGCGTGGGTGCGAGTGACGCTCACGCGGGAGGGGAAAGAACCCGACGGTGGCGACGGCACCGGCGACCGCCCCGCACGGTTCGCCCTCACCGTCGCCGACGACGGCCCCGGCATCCCCGATCACGAGACCGAGGCCGTCGAGTCGGGGCGGGAGACGGCGCTCGAACACGGCTCCGGGCTGGGGCTGTGGGTGGTCGCGTGGGGCGCCGCGGCGGTCGGCGCCGACGTCGACTACGCCGACCGCGACCCGCGCGGGACGACGGTGACGGCGTCGATACCGGTCGTCAACGGAGCGTGAAAAAGACGGGTCGTCGACGGTTCGCGCCGAACGTGCCGTTTTCGGTCGTTTCAGTCGCTCTGAATGCGAGGGGCTAACATATACGTTGCGTGCCCGAGCCCCTCGGCGAACCCGTAGTGGAGCTTGACGGGGAACTCCTCGCCGAGCTCGATGGTGACCTCGGCGTCGCCGGGGATCGCCTTGTTCATGTCCTTCAGGTAGTCGAGGCTGAACAGCGAGTCGGCGGGGCCGGCGGTGAGCGCGATGAGGTCCTCGCGGGTGAGCTCGAGGTCGACGTCGTCGGTGTCGCCCTCGGCCTCGATGAAGAACGCCTCGTCGGTCTCGTCGACCCGGAGGCGGATGTGGTCCGAGACCATGTCGGCGGCCTTGATCCCGCGGTCGATCTGGGCGCCCTCGACGACGATCTCGGCGGCCAGATCGAGGTCCGGGATGTCCGGCTCCTGGCGGATGGAGTCGGGATCGATGAGCGCGAGGGTGTACGAGAGCCCGTCGATGGCGATGTGGAGCTTGCGGGTCTCCTCGTCGAGTTCCAGGTGGATCAGGTCACCGGAGTTGGCCATCCCGGCGATGTCCTCTAAACGGGCGAGGTTGACGCCGATGACGCCGCCGTCGGCCTCGTACGACTCGAACGCCGCGGCTTCGAGGGTGAGATCGACCATGCCCACGTTGGCGGGGTCGACGGCGCGGATCGACAGCTCCTCCTCGTTCAGGCGGATCTTACACTCGTCGACCAGCACGCTCACCGAATCGAGCGCGTCTTGAAACGTCGACGCGCCCACGATGGCCTTGAACATATACGTTCGGCTAGGGCGGTATCACCTAAAAAGGCACCCGATCGGGTCGGCACGGAAACGCTCAAAGCGACCGGATGAGACGGGCGACGACGACCGCGAGCGTCGCCAGCGTCCGCCACAGGCGGAGCCGTTCAAGCCGGTATTCGAGAGGCTCTTCGTCGTCGTCGCTGTCGCAGTCGTCATCGTCGCGGTCGCCCCCGGATTCGGGCGAGGTGGTCGCGTCCCCGTCCGCCGGGAGGTCGACCTGCTCGTCGGGGGGATCCACCCCGTCCCGGGACCGGACCGCCGCCGGCTCGGCCGCGGGCGGCTCATCGGCGCGATCCAGTCGGTCCTCGCTGGGGTCGTCCGGCGGGCAGACGATCGAGTCCTCTGTCGAGTCGGCGGTCGAGTCCCCTGTCGAGTCGGCGGTCGGGTCCTCCGTCGTCGTGGGCGCAGATAGCTCGTCGTGCATGGAACTCGCGGCCGGAGGGCGGCCGCACGCGACGATACGAGGTTAATTTATAAATATTCGAGCCGAATGCAAAGCGGAACTGAAAGTCGTCGGTCCGGTTCGCCCCCTTCTCGACGAGCCCGGTTCGGCGCTCAGATCAGCGGCTCGACGATCTCGCGGCCCTCGGCGAGCAGTTCGTCGACCGCCGCCTCGCTGTCGGCCTCGGCGTACACCCGGAGCTTCGGCTCCGTCCCGGAGGGGCGGACGAGCAGCCACGAGCCGTTCTCCAAGAGGAGCTTGAACCCGTCGAGCGTGACGACCTTCGCGACGGCGTGGCCGCACACCGACTCGGGGATGTGGTCCTCCAGCTCGTTGAGAACGTCCGCCTTGCGGTGGTCCGGGCAGTCGAGCGAGACCTTCCCGGCCGCGATCTGGCCGTACTCCTCGAGCAGGCGGTCCACCCGTTCGTCGAACGGCTCCGCGGCGTGGGTGCCCGCGGCGAGCAGCGACATCAACACGCCGTCCTTCTCCCGGACGTGCCCGCGGAGCGTGAAGCCGCCCGACTCCTCGCCGCCGAACAGCGCGTCGTGCTCGCCCATCGCCTCGGCGACCCACTTGAACCCGACCGGGGTCTCGTACACCTCCTCGCCGTGCGCCTCCGCGATCCGGTCGACGAGAAACGTCGTCGAGACGGTTCGGACCGCCGGTCCGGAGTCCTCCTCGAGGAGCCGGTCGTAGCAGGCGGCGTAGAAGAGGTTCGCGTCGAGCGCGCCGCGCTCGGGCGTGACGACCGCGATCCGGTCGGCGTCGCCGTCGTTGGCGATCCCCAGGTCGACGTCGCTGTCGGGGTCGGTGACGCGGTCGGCCAGCGCCTCGAGGTGCTCGGCCGACGGCTCGGGCGAGTCACCGCCGAAGGTCACGTCGCGCTCACAACGCAGACGGACGACCTCGGCGCCGGCCGATTCGAGGAGCGCGTCGGTGACGCCGCGCCCGCTCCCGTGCATCGCGTCGTACGCGACCGTGAGCCCGTCGAGGTCGGCGCCGACGAGGTCGCGGGCCGCGTCGGCGTGGGCGCTCACGAGGTCGACGCGAGAGACGTCACCGCGCTCGGCTTCGGGGAGCAGATCCGGCTCCGCGAGCCGATCGACCACGTCCTCGGTCACGTCGGGGAGCGCGGGCGCGCCGTCGTGCGGGATGAACTTCACGCCGTTGTACTCGGGCGGGTTGTGGGAGGCGGTGACCATGCAGGCGCCCGCCAGTCCGCGGTCGACGATGGCGTACGCGATCACGGGCGTCGGCGCGTCGCGTTCGGGCAGAAGCACGTCGAAGCCGTTGCCGGCGAGCACCTCGGCGAGGCTCTCGGCGAACCCCTCAGAGGTCTCACGGGCGTCGTAGCCCACCGCGACCGGCTCGTCGTGACCGGCCGCGTCGAGGTGGTCGGCGATCGCCTGCCCCACGATCCGAACGCGCTCGTCGGTGAAGACGTCGAGCGTCGCTCGCCACCCGTCCGTGCCGAATGTAATCTGGTCCATATCACCCACGTCGGCGGCGGGGACAATAATGCCCGGTGCCGGTCGCGAACCTTGCGGGGGTCCGCGGCCCGACTCGCCGTGCTTTTGCGCGGCGCGGTCGAAGGGGGGGCATGACCCGAATCGTCGCGATCTCCGGCAGCCGGAGCGCGGACAGCACCACGCGGGCCGCGCTGTCGGTCGCGCTCGGCGCCGCGGCCGACGCCGGCTCCGAGACCGGGATGATCGACCTCGGCGCGGTCGACCTCCCGCTGTACCACCCGGACGAGGACGCGCAGGGCGACAGCGAGACGCTGAAGCGGCGGGTGCGCGAGGCCGACGGCGTGCTCGCCGGCACCCCCGTCTACCGCGGCTCTTACTCCTCGACGTTCAAGAATTT
Organism: Halorubrum sp.; assembly: GCF_046498025.1. Classification (NCBI taxonomy): domain Archaea; kingdom Methanobacteriati; phylum Methanobacteriota; class Halobacteria; order Halobacteriales; family Haloferacaceae; genus Halorubrum; species Halorubrum sp. The sequence continues at coordinate 4,031 of NZ_JAWOBM010000038.1, read as the reverse complement.
CCACGACTTCTGCGGCTCGGAGGAGTATCAGGACACTGCCGTGGGACTGCTGGCGACCGCCGGCGGCGGCTCCTACGGCGGAACGCTCGAACACCTGCGGTCGACGTTCCGGAACGTCCACGCGTGGACGGTCCCCCACGAGGTGGGGATCCAAGGCGCCTCGTCAGTCGTCGACGAGACGGGGATCGCGGACGACAACCTCCGCCGACGCACGGAGCGACTCGGCCGGGTCGTCGTCGAGCACGCGGAGCGGCTGCGGGAGTGACCGCGCACGGAACGCCGCCCTCGATTCGGAGCCGACGCCACCCCCGATACCGACCCGCCGTCCCCGACACCGACCCGCCGTCCCCGGCACCGACCCGCCGCCCTTTTGACCGCCTCGCGTCTACGAGACGTATGACCGAACCGGGTGACGACGACCGTGTCCGCTAACCGGAAGGGCGACCGCCGCGAGCGCGAGCTCGTGAACGCCCTCGACGACGCCGGCTTCGCCGTGATGCGCGCGCCGGCGAGCGGCGCCGCGACGGAGCGGGAGCTCCCCGACGTGCTCGCCGGTGACGGCGAGACGTTCTACGCGATCGAGGCGAAATCGAGCGCCGGCGATCCGATCTACCTCACCGGCGAGGAGGTGGAGTCGCTGCTGTTCTTCGCGCGGAACTTCGGGGCGAAGGCGCGGATCGCGGTGCGGTTCGACCGCGAGGACTGGTACTTCTTCCACCCGGGGGACCTGTACACCACCGACGCCGGGTCGTATCGGGTCAAAAAAGAGACGGCGCTCGCGGACGGCACCGACTTCCCCGAGTTCGTCGGCGAGACGGAGAAGGTGAGGCTCGACGAGGTCGGCGGAAGCGAGGACGGCGTCGACCCCGAGACGGAGGAGCGTCGCGAAGTGCTGGAGGCGGTCCGAGACGGGTACATGCCGGTCCAGGACGCGCTCGACGTGCTGTGACCCGGCCGAGCGCGGAGCGAGGCCGGCGTTCGACCCCCCCGCTTATCACTCGCGGCATCGAACTCCCACGCGAATGAGCGAGGAGTTCGTCCTGCTCGAGCCCGACGATCAGCCCGGCGACGAGTGGGAGCAACTGGACGTCTCCGACACGGAGGCGGACCGGATCGCCCGCCGACAGGACCGGGAGTTCAACGAGTTCCGCAAGCGGATCAAGGACACCGAGCAGTTCAAACTGCAGGAGTCGGTGTTCGACGACGCGACGCTGGCGGCCATCTACAAGCTCGTGCAAGACGGCTACGTCGACGCCTTCGGCGGTCCGGTGTCAACCGGAAAGGAGGCGAGCGTCTTCGAGGCGCTCGGCGGACAGGCGGGCGAGCGCCCGGAGCCCGGTTCCGCGGCCGCGGGCGGCGGTCCCGAGGGCGTCCACTCGGAGCGCGAGGTCGCCGTGAAGGTGTACCGGATCAACTCCTCGAACTTCCGGCAGATGCGCGACTACCTGGAGGGCGACCCGCGGTTCGAGGGGATCGCGAGCGACAAGAAGGCGGTGGTGCTGGCGTGGACCCGCAAGGAGTTCGCGAACCTCGAACGCGCGCGCAAGGCCGGCGTGCGCGTCCCCGAGCCGATCGCGGTCCAGCGGAACGTCCTCGTGATGGAGCTGGTCGGGCACGCAGAGGACCGCGCCCGGCGGCTGAACGAGGTCGACGTGGAGAACCCCGAAACCGCCTACGAGGTCGTCCGCGAGTACATGCGTCGGCTCTACCGCGCCGGGCTGATCCACGGCGACCTCTCGGAGTACAACATGATCATCCACGACGGCGAGCTGGTGATCATCGATCTGGGGCAGGCGGTGACGGTCCACCACCCCAACGCCGGCGAGTTCTTACAGCGCGACTGCGAGAACGTGGCGACCTTCTTTACCCGACAGGGGATCGACGTCGACCCCGACGACCTCCGCGCGTACGTGACGGAGCCGGAGCCCGACCCGAGCGGCGAGCCGGAGTCGGGCGAGGATGCGGAATCGGACGGAAATTCGGATTCGGCCGGAAATTCGGAATCGAACGGGGATTCGGATCCGAGCGGAGAGTCAGATCCGGGCGAAGCGGCCGACGAGTAGATCGCGGCGTTCGGGCCGCCGATCCGCCGAATATCCCGCGTCAGACGACCGCACGCCCGGCGTCGCCGGAACACGTTTAAAAGGCTCCGCCGGGTATTCCGCCGTATGCAACACGTGACGGTTCCGCAGGACCGTATCGGCGTCGTCATCGGCGCCGGCGGCGAGACGATGCGAGAGATCGAGGAGCGGGCGAACGTGCGGCTGGACGTCGACTCGCAGTCGGGCAGCGTCGCCATCGAGGAGCGCGACGACCCCGTCGCCGCGATGGTGGCACCGGACGTGATCAAGGCGATCGGGCGGGGCTTCACGCCGGAGACGGCGATGTCGATCCTCGACCACGACCTCCGGACGCTCGATCTGATCGACCTCTCCGAGCACACCCGCAACGACAACGACCTCCAGCGTAAGAAGGGGCGGATCATCGGCGAGAACGGCCGGACCCGCGAGCTGTTAGAGGAGCTGTCGGGCGCGAACGTCGTCGTCTACGGCTCGACGGTCGGCGCCGTCGGCCAGCCCGAAGAGCTGGAGGTCGTCCGTCGGGCGGTCGGGATGCTGCTGGACGGGGCCCCGCACGGCGCGGTGTACTCGTACTTGGAGCGGATGTCGAACGAGCTCGACGACGACGTGAGCTTCAACGCGCCCGGGTAGCCGTGCGAGTCCTCCGGAGGCGGCCTCCGGACCCCGATATCGACTCGCCCGCCGCCCGTCACCGACCGCATCCAACGCTCGATCTGCTGTTCTATATAAACACCCGTGATAACGAACCACACACCGCCCGAGTACCGGCCATCGTGTTGCGGTTTCGCACGACCCGAACAAAGGGTTTATATAGAATCACAAACAATCAATGGTCGTAATGTCACAGCGCCAGCGGATGGGCAATCAGCCCATGATCGTACTTTCTGAGGAGTCGCAGCGAACCTCCGGAAAGGACGCTCAGAACATGAATATCACGGCCGGCAAGGCGGTCGCGGAGTCCGTCCGCACCACGCTCGGCCCGAAAGGGATGGACAAGATGCTCGTCGACTCCGGCGGGTCGGTCGTCGTCACGAACGACGGCGTCACGATTCTGAAGGAGATGGACATCGACCACCCGGCGGCCAACATGATCGTCGAAGTCTCCGAGACGCAGGAGGAGGAGGTCGGCGACGGAACCACGAGCGCGGTCGTGGTCGCCGGTGAGCTCCTCGATCAGGCCGAGGAGCTCCTCGATCAGGACATCCACGCGACGACCCTCGCGCAGGGGTACCGCCAGGCCGCCGAGAAGGCCAAGGAGATCCTCGAGGAGGAGGCCATCGACGTCTCCGAGGACGACTACGACACGCTCGTCGAGATCGCCCAGACGGCGATGACGGGCAAGGGCGCCGAGAACGCGAAGGACCTCCTCGCGGAGCTCGTCGTCGACGCCGTCCTCGCGGTCAAGGACGACGAGGGCATCGACACGGAGAACGTCTCCGTCGAGAAGGTCGTCGGCAGCTCGATCGACCAGTCCGAGCTCGTCGAAGGCGTCATCGTCGACAAGGAGCGCGTCGACGAGAACATGCCCTTCGCCGTCGAGGACGCAAACGTGGCGCTGTTCGACGGCGCCATCGAGGTGAAGGAGACGGAGATCGACGCCGAGGTCAACGTCACCGATCCCGACCAGCTCCAGCAGTTCCTCGACCAGGAGGAGGCGCAGCTCCGTGAGATGGTCGACCACCTCGTCGACATCGACGCCGACGTCGTCTTCGTCGGCGACGGCATCGACGACATGGCCCAGCACTACCTCGCGCAGGAGGGCATCCTCGCCGTCCGCCGAGCGAAGTCCGGTGACCTCAAACGCCTCGCCCGCGCGACCGGCGGCCGCGTCGTCTCCAACCTCGAGGACATCGAGTCGGACGACCTCGGCTTCGCCGGCTCCGTCGCCCAGAAGGACATCGGCGGCGACGAGCGCATCTTCGTCGAGGACGTCGAAGAGGCGAAGTCCGT